>JAMOUL010000400.1 GCA_027062035.1 Candidatus Aminicenantota bacterium
CTCCTCCAGATCAAGGCCATATTCTCTCCTGGGCACCCTTATTATCTCGACTCCCTCCATCTCAAATCTCCTGTCCGAAGCGGTGAACACTATAACCCTGTCGCCTGTTTTAAAAACGTCAGCATCTATATTTATTTTTAAATCGCTATCAAGGATTATTTTTGTTATTTTTTTCCCCATGAATCTGGGATGGCGAACGTTAAGCTTTGGATTATCATTCAGGATAGTGTTTATCCCCACCATTATTCCCATATGTGTGGCGCGGAGCCAGTGGGCAAACTTCCTCGCCCTCCCTGAACTTATCCATTTCTCCTTCCATACAGTAGCACCATCCGATGTCATCGCCATTTTACCTGTCACCCATGGGCGACCCCTGCGATGGAACCATAGAAAATGCCTGTTTAACTCCTCGGCCTGTTCACTCCCCACCCCCACTATTACTTCTATGCCCTTTTCCTTCAAAAAGGCAAACCCCTTGCCCTTCACAAGGGGATTGGGGTCCTCAATGGATGCAACCACCCTCTTTATTCCTGCTTTCCATATCTTATGACAGCAGGGAGGTGTCTTCCCTGAATGGCAGCAGGGTTCAAGATTCACATAAAGGGTAGCACCCCTCGCCCTTTCTCCTGCCGCCTCTATGGCCGCAGCCTCTGCATGGGCTTCTCCGAATTTTCTGTGAAATCCCCGGGAAACAATCCTGCCGTCCTTCACTATAACAGAGCCAACCAGAGGATTTGGCTCTGTCCAGCCCATCCCCCTCTTCGCAAGGGACAGGGCCATTTTTATGAATTCTTCATGCTCCAAAGAGGGCCTCCACAAACTCCGATGGGTCAAAGGGAACCAGGTCCTCCATCCCTTCCCCTACCCCTATGAAAAGTATAGGCGCCTGAAGCTTCATGGCTATAGGAACCAGGGCGCCTCCCTTTGCAGTACCATCCAGTTTGGTTATTATGATCCCATCGATCTTAAGAGCCTTTGAAAATTCCTCTGCCTGATATATTGAATTCTGCCCTATGGTGCCATCGAGAACGAGTAAAACCCTGGGGGTTTTCCCGGAAGCCTTTTCCACTGACTTCTTTATTTTAAGCGCCTCCCTCATCAGGTCTTCCTTGGTATGGAGCCTTCCAGCAGTATCTATGATGATAAAGTCATATGGTCTTCTTGCAGCCTCAAACCCCACGGCTGCAGGATCCTTCATTCCCTCTCCCCCAAAATAATCAACTCCCACCATCTCTGCCAGTTTTTTCAGCTGTTCCCTTGCAGCTGCCCTGAAGGTATCCGCGGCTACAAGAAGAACCCTCCCCTGTTCTTTAAGCCTGTAAGCCAGCTTTCCTGCTGTTGTGGTCTTTCCGCTTCCGTTCACCCCCACGAGGAGCATTATTTCAGGAGGGGTGATGGAGACAGAGGGAATTTTCGAAAGAATATCCTTTATTTTGTTCTTTATTTCCAGTTTTATTCCATAGGAAGAGGCGGATTCACCCACCTCCTTCTTTGCATCCTCTATAATTTCCTCAGCAACTACAGGCCCCAGATCTGCAAGGATAAGAGCCTCTTCCACATCATCCCACGAAAGTTCGGGATTATCGAAAATGGAAATGGTTTCTCTTGTCTTGAAAAGAGCTTTTTTAATTCTGGAGAGGTAGTTTTTCATAAAAAAAGAGGGTGAGCGAGGGGATTTGAACCCCCAACCATTGGATCCACAGTCCAATGCTCTGCCATTGAGCTACGCTCACCGTACTGAATTATTTTATTCGAAAATGAGGTTTAAATCAACCCTTGTTGTCCTGTCCTGATGGTCCGATGTTTGGACCTATATTGAGAAAAACAGGCTTCTGTCCCTTCTCTGCAACCTCGTTCAGTTCCTTTAAAATGAGCTCAAGATCTCCACCGTTTTCTTTAACCACCTCTTCCACTGTGCCCCATACGGGGTCTCCACATACAAGGGCAGGAATGGCATGTTTAATAAAAACCTGAACCGTCTGAGGGTATTTTGTAACCACTTCTTCTATCAACATATCACCTGTTATAAGTGCCATCTTTACCTCCTCTAAAATTTTAACACATTTTGAAATACCTGCACCCCGACTTCCCATAACTAATAGTTGCATTTATTCGAAGAGTCAATTGGTGTTATAATTCTTTCTTGTGGAAGAGGCATTTAAACAGATAGACAGGAGGAAAAGGTGAAGAAAACCTGGGCAATTATCCTCTCTCTCAGCGTATTTTTTATTTTCAGTTATTATGCAGTTCCAAAGGGATTAAAGGACCTGCCGAAAAAGTACAGACTATGGCTGGAAAGGGATGTAAGGTACATAATAACGGACAAGGAAAGGGAGGCTTTTCTTAAACTTAAAACCGACAAGGAGCGTGAGTTCTTTATAAAAATGTTCTGGAAAATGAGGGATCCCACTCCAGGAACTCCCAGGAACGAATTCAAGGAAGAACACTATAAACGCCTTGCAATGGCAGAAAAGCTCTTCAGAGGAGAGGGAAAGCCGGGGTGGAAAACCGATAGGGGAAGGTTTTACATCATCCTCGGTAAGCCAAAGGATATAGAAAGATATGACGGAATGGGAAGGTTTTACCCGGTTGAGGTATGGTACTACATGGGAGACCCTGCAAAGGGACTTCCATCTCAGTTTCGAATTATCTTCTATCAGGATCCGGGTACTTACGAATACAAACTCTATTATCCTGGCATAGATACGCCGCAAAAGTTAATTCCAACATGGGGTGGAGATCCCTTTGATCAGATGCAGGGGTATAACTTAATAAGAGAATACGCACCTTCTCTTGCTGATGCATTGATGAGCATGATTCCAGGAGAGGGTCCCACCGCATATTCTTCAGCCCGTTCTTCCCTCATCCTCTCCCAGATAGAAAGGTCTCCATATGAGGGTGTTAACACAGAATATGCGGAAAAAATACTCAAGATGGAAGGATTTGTAGATGTTGAGACCTCGATAGTGTACGTTCCCTGTCAGTCAACGGTAAGCGTACTTAAAAATCCAGAAGGGTTCTTTACCGCCCACTTTGCTATATCACCCAAGAAATTTTCCATCACCGCCTACGAGGGAAAATACTATGCCCCACTGGAAATTTATCAGAAGCTGATCAACGAAAAGGGGGAAACCATCTTTGAAAATACCTATAACATGGAACTTTACTTTACTCCGGCACAGATTCAAAGGCTGAAGCGTTCTTCTGTAGAAATAGAAGGGGTAATACCTGTTGTAAGCGGAAGATATACATTGACCATACTGGTTAAAAACAAAGCATCAAAGGAATTCTCCGTTGCAGAAAAACACATAAATGTTCCGGAACAAGATTCAACGGTCATAACATTTATGGGGACAAGCAATTCATTTAAAGAAATTACTCCAGGAATGTTTTTAAAGCCTTACATGATAGGAGCTTACCAGTTTTATCCGTATCCTGATAACATTTACAGGACGGAGGACAAAATTGTTATTTTCGGCCAGGTAAATATACCCAGAGGAAGCAATCCAGCGAACATATCCATCAAATTCGAAGTAAACGAGGAGGACGGAAAGTATTCCAGAACCTTTACAGGTAAAATTTCTGAGCCGGCGCACGGGCTATTTTTTGTGCCCATGGAAAGGCTGCCTGCAGGTACCTACACCGTAAAGGCCTCTCTTTATCATGGAGATATAAAACTGGGAGAAAAGGAAACGGAATTCATGGTAACAGCCCTATCATCAAAACCGGCACCCTTCATCATATCCAAAATGATAAATATGAAAGAGTTCCCGAACCTCTACCACGCTCTCGGAGAAGAATGGTACAGAACGGGAAAATTCAAACTGGCTGAAATATATTTCAAAAAAGAGTACGAGATTTCCAGAGACAGGATTCCGGCTATAGAGGGACTTATGAGGACTTACCTCCGTCTTGGAGAGGAAGAAAGGGCTCTGAATCTTTTCTTCTCATCCAAAGATAGGAGTGCCGAGATGTGCTTCCTTGCAGGAAGTGCTCTGTACTCCAGAGGTGATATCCACAGGGCCATAGAAGTACTCAATCAGGGGTTCAGAAAAAATTCTGTTGATGTCAGAATAATAAACCTCCTCGCTGATGCATACTTAAGAATAGGGAACAAGGAAAATGCCAAACTTCTGCTCAAAAGGTCCCTCAGCATAGACCCGAAACAGGACGTAATAAAGAAAAAGCTGGAGCTTTTAAAATGAAGAAGATATATGGATTCGCAATTATGGTTCTTCTGCTGGGTTTCTGTTCTCCTGATATAAACTCCTCACTTGACCCACAGAGCAGGTTATTCCTCTCTCAGGTTCAATATATCATTACTAAAAGGGAAAAAAAGGAATTTTTAAGCCTCAAAACTCCAGAACAAAGGAAAAAATTTATAGAAGAATTCTGGAAGGTGAGGGACCCCGACCCCTCCACTCCGGAAAACGAATTCAAGCAATTCTATATGGCAAGGATAAAACTGGCTGATAAACTCTTCAGAGAAGGTTCAAAACCCGGGTGGGAAACCGATCGCGGAATGGTATTCATCCTTCTCGGACCACCATCTGATAGATATGTCCAGCCCATGGCAGAAACGAGCGAATACAAAGCCTATGAGATATGGACCTATCAGGAGAAGGGTTTCAGAGTCATATTTGTGGACAAAAGGGGAACAGGAAGGTATGAAATTGCCTATGGAAAGGCAACTGCTGCATTCTATGATGCCCTCAATCAGGCGAGAAAAGCATTTAAAAACGCGAAACCCCTCATCCTGTTTAGATTCAGGGCTCAACCGATTATAAAGGAAGATTCACTGGTTCTGCGTATTTCCATCCCTTCAAATTTGCTGTTTTACGAAAAGGAAAAGGGTAAATTCTTTTCCAGCTTTCGGGTAAAAATAATCGGCAATGCAGGAAAAAAGAAAATAAATATAGAAAAGGATTACCATCTCCCGGTGGACAAAAAAGGGAAAACTGTGGTGGAAATCAAACTTCCATTCACCACCGGAAGGTATTCCCTTACCTTAAAGGTAAAGGATAAAATTGGAGGAGAAACTTCCATAAAAAAAATAACGTTTAATATAAAAAGGAGGAAATAATGAAGAAAACACTGGTTCTTCTAATGTTAATTTTGACCTTCGGGATACTCAATGCAAAGGAACCGAAGTTCCCAAAGGAAATTTCAAAAATGCTTGATAAGGTAGTAAAGGGAGAATTTACCAGGAATGACCTATCAGCCTCATTCGTTAAGGATCTTTATTATCCTGCACAGGCAGGAAATATATATTTTGTAAACTTCGTAAAGGCTACAATTCCAGAAATAGAAGAAGGTAAACCTGCACATCTTTTTCTCAGACTTTACAATAAAAAAAGGAAAAAAGTGGAGGACCTTTATACTACCATTACAAAAACATCTGATATATATTCCTTTCCCATAACCTTCAAGCCTGAGTTTTATTACCTTTCTGTCGTTCTTGCCACCAACGACCTCAAAAAGATTTCCGGATTACACCGGGAAATAAATGGAAGCCATCTAATAAACACCAGGAAACTCTCTGTTACACCCATCATCTTTCTCAAGGGAATGAAAAAGTTACCGGAGATAATCAAGGAATTTCACTGTTATAACGGAGAATTTCCCCTCGGCCTATACATGCTTTATCCCTTTATCGAAAACAAATTCTCCGGTGGACAGACCCCGGGGGTCTTTTTCTTCGTTCTTGGAGCCAGAGCCAAAAGGCCTGCAAATACTTACAACATAGTAGTTTCTTATGAAATCAAAAAGGATGGCAAAACCATTGCTAAATTCCCGAAACAGGAACTCACTTATTCCGTAGTATATCAACCAATCCCACTGAAATCTCATGGAAAACCTTTAGAAGCGGGAGATTATGTACTGTACATAACAGTACGCGATATGAATTCAAGAGACAAAATTGAAGAAAAGGTTCCCTTCAAAGTCATTCAGTAGGAGGGATATATGAGAAAATGGATTATTTTATTGACCGTGCTTTTCCTTTCCCTTGGACTTCTGGCCCAGCATACCCCCAGGGGAAAGGGAAGAATTCAGGGTGTGGTGGTAGACCAGTTTGGCAAACCCATTCCAGACGCTCAAATAGAGGTCATACACCTTGAAACAGGTTTCAAAAGGTCTACCAAAACGGATAAAGAAGGAAAATGGGCTATTCTTGGCCTTGGAACAGGGATGTGGAGAATCGTGGCAAAGGCCAAAGGATACCTGCCGGGCTACACTGAACAGTTCGTCCACCAGTTAAGCAGAAATCCGGATATTACCATCACACTCAGAAAAATGACCGGACTCCAGGCACTTCTTTCTGACAGGAATGCTATGAAGAAACTCGAAGAAGGAAACAAGCTTTTCGAAGAAAAGAAATATGAGGAAGCACTGAAAAAATTTAAGGAACTTACAGAAGAATATCCGGAACTGTTTGAGCTCCACATTAACATAGGAAATATCTATTATGAAATGGGTAATTATGAAAAGGCCATAGAGGAATTTAACTATGTAATTACCCAGGCAGAGAAAAACCGGGAAAAACTCGGAGATGATGTAACGGATGACATTATAGCCAGAGCATATGCAGGAATTGGTAACTGCTATATAAAGCAGAAGAATTATCCTAAAGCCAAGGAATTTTACGAAAAATCGGTTCAGGCCTATCAGAACAATTCAGGGGTTGCATTCAATCTGGGAGAACTTTACTATGCAGAAGGAAATATGGATAAGGCCCTCGAAATGTATAAGCTTGCAGCCCAGCTGAAGCCCTCATGGGATAAACCCTACTATAAATTGGGTTATGTTTACCTTGCCAAGGCAGAAATGGAGAAAAGTCTTGAAGCTTTCAAAAAATTCCTGGAACTTGCCGATGAAAACTCAAAGGAATATAAAGAAGTGAAATCCCTGATTCCTGAAATAGAAACCATGATTAAACAGAGCAAAAAACAACAACAGACCAGAAAGTAACCGGAGACTCGTTTAAGTACTTCATAAAGGGGAGCGAAAGAGCTCCCCTTTTTTTGTTTTTTATCAATTACGAAACTATCCACCTGATTCAAAAAAATGAAATCAAAAAATTGAATTTTTTACCATCAAAAATATTCCGCCTCTTATACAAAGAGAAAATGGACGTTATAACAGGCACGAATCTTGCAACTCTTTACTTCCAGAAAAAAAATTTTAGGAGGTGCATATGCGAAGAGTCCTCATAGGGCTCATGGTCCTGTTTGTGGTTGTGGGATTTGCATTTTCCCAGGCCACAACAGGTAACCTGAAAGGTATTGTAACTGATACTTCCGGGACTCCACTCCCTGGAGTATCAGTGGTTATTAAGGGGCCTAAACTGATCGGTGAAAGGGTGGTTGTAACCGACGCCAACGGAAACTTTGTCGTCCCGGCCATTCCACCTGGAACCTACACTGTAACTGCAACTCTCTCCGGCTTCAAAAAGGCCGAGAAGAAGGGAGTGGTTGTTTATCTTGAAAAGACAACCTTCGTAAAGCTCGTTCTCGAACAGGGTGAAATTTCCGAAACCATTGAGGTAACAGCCGCAGCGCCTGCAGTTGACATTACCGACACCAAGGTGGCAATGAACGTAAAGAAGGACTTCTTTGATGCTCTTCCAAAGGGAAGAAACTTCCAGGCAATGGTCCTCATGGCTCCCTCGGTGGAATCCGGAAGGTTCGGAATCTCCGTGGGAGGAGCTACCGGTCTTGAGAACAGGTACATCATCGACGGTCTTGACACAACAGAAGTAGACCTTGGTGGTGTTGGTACCAACATCGTTTACGAGTACATCGATGAGGTTCAGGTAAAGACCGGTGGTTACGAGGCAGAATTCCCCGGAGCCCTCGGTGGTGTTGTCAACATCATCACCAAGAGTGGTGGAAATGAATTCCACGGAAACTTCCTGTTCAACTATCGTTCTGACAAGCTCTATGCAGAGCCAAAGATCACAGTATTTGGCGGCGGCGCCATAGACAAATTCAACTATTATGACTTTGGTCTCGGCATTGGCGGTTACATTATTAAGGATAAGATCTGGTTCTTTGCAGCAGGAACACCTTCCTTCAGAACCACCTATTTTAACCCTGTAAACAAAGTTACAGGTGAGGTAGTACACGCTGACTACAAACAGACAACTTACAATTTCTCCGGAAAACTTACATTCCTCGTTGCCAGGAATCACACACTGACCGTATCCGTATTTGGTGACCCCAGACATGGTGTTGGTGGCAACCCCGGCACATTAAGGGATCCCAACAGCGATTACAGAGCTGAGAGAACCGGTGGAACATACAACGTAGCCGCCAAGTATGAGGGAATGTTTGGTACTGACTGGATCGTAACAGCTCTCGTCGGTAGGTATTTTGACCACACCAAAACACTCCCTGAAAGCGGTGACCTCACCAAACCGGTATTTATCTATCAGTACGGTTCCTTCGGATATCCTCACGGATGGAGGACCGGAGGATTCGGATGGTATTCTGACCCATTCGATAAGAGCCGCTGGACCGGCAAATTTGACATCACCCGCTTCTGGGGTGCCCATACAATTAAAGCTGGATTCCAGTGGTTCAGGACGATCGAGGATAGAAACGACGCATATACCGGAGGTTTCTACAGGGTTTACAGGGAACCCAAGGGATACTATTATGAACGTTACAGAACCACCAAGGGCGATGCCTATACCGATGACTTTGCATTATTCATTCAGGATTCCTGGCAGATCGGCAGATTCCACCTCAACATCGGTGTAAGGGCTGAAAGTGAAGTCCTGCACGCAACCGATCCTTCCAAGTTCTTCAAACCTCACGAAGCAGTCATTTCCTGGGGCTTCAAAGACATGCTTGCTCCCAGGATTGGATTCTCCTATGATGTCTTTGGCGATGGAACAACCAAGATTTTCGGTTCCTATGGTAAGTTCTTTGAAATAGTTCCCATGGATATTAACGCCAGGACCTTCGGTTATGAAGAGGATACCATTTACTTCTATACTATGAGTGGACACCTCTTCTACACATGGCTAATCGGTCATGAACCTCCACCAATACAGCCCGGAATCAAACCCCCATATCAGCATGAGTTCATCCTTGGTGTGGAAAGGGAACTTACCAAGGACCTCACCCTGAGTGTAAGGGGAATTTACAAGAAACTGGGAAGGATTGTTGAAGATGGTTCCTTCGACGGAGGAGAGATGTACTTCCTCTTCAACCCGGGAGAATGGGAACCTGAAGGTATTGTAAGACCGGCAGACTACAGCCGTTGTCCGGATGAATACCTCCACTTCCCCAAGGCCCTCAGGTGGTACAAGGCAGTGGAAGTTGTGCTCAACAAGCACTTCTCCCACAACTATCAGTTCGTCCTTTCCTATACCTATGGAAGGGCCTATGGAAACATTCCAGGACTTGCATTCGAAGAATATGGTCAGGCAGACCCCAACATTACAGCAGAATTTGACTTCCCTGAACTCATGTACAATGCTGAAGGATATCTGCCCAATGACAGAAAGCACAGATTCAAATTTGATGGTGTCTATGTATTCCCATTCGGACTTTCCATCGGTACATCTGTAAGGTATATCAACGGTAAACCTTACACAGCCATGGGAAGGAACGAGTGGTACGGACCAATCGCATTCCTCGATCAGAGAGGAACAACCGGAAGACTTCCCAACCAGTTCCACATTGACCTCCACGTCGCCTACTCCCACAAGATCGCCGGAAAGTACAAGCTCACCCTCCTTGCAGACATCTTTAACGTGAATAACGGCAGAGAAATGACCGAGATCTATACCATTTACGATAATGACCACTACTATGGCTACTCCGATAATCCAAGCACCATATATCCTCCATGGACCAAGCCAGCTGCGCCTTCCAACCCATATTATGGCGAAGCAAGAGCTTATCACGGTCCAAGGTCTGCAATACTTGGTCTGCGTTTCGAGTTCTAATCTGACCTGAAATAGAGGCCCCTGTCCCGCTTTTAGCGGGGCAGGGGCTTTTTTTATTGGAAAAAATTCACGGGGTATCATTCCCTCCTCATTCCGAGCGATATACGGAAGGGACAAGGCAGCACGTTAATGCGTAAACGCGAATTCGCAATATTGAAAACCCCCTTTATATCTGGTATATTTAGATGATGAAACTATTTTCCATAGCCATACAACTGGTGGTTATTCTATTCGCCATAGTTATCCACGAGACCAGTCATGGATATGTGGCATATCTCCTTGGGGATCCCACGGCCAAAATGAGGGGTAGATTAACCCTGAATCCTGTTTATCATATTGACCCTGTGGGAACAATAATTCTCCCACTGTTTCTTGCCATTACAGGCATGCCGGTTTTCGGCTGGGCAAAACCTGTTCCTGTGGATCCTTCCTATTTTAAGGACTGGAGGAAGGATATGATGCTGGTGGCAATTGCCGGTCCCGGCTCAAATGTGATAGCAGCAACAGTATCGGCAGGTGCCATTCTATTGATAAAATCCATATCCCCTGCTGCTCTACTCTATGCCATTCAGTTCCTCAATTATGGAGGGAAATTACCCCCTCTTTCATTCCTTGCACTCATATTTATCTTTTCCTTTATGCTCAACCTTTACCTCGCCATTTTCAACCTTATCCCCATACCCCCACTTGACGGAAGTAGAGTGGTGGCATGGCTCCTTCCAAGAAGGATGCTCCCTGCCTATTACAATCTTGAAAGGTATGGATTTCTAATTTTGTTTGCCTTCATTTTCCTTGACAGTTATATAGGAATACTCAGACTCCTGGCTTCTCCGGTAAATTATTTACTTATAAAAATTCTCTCCTGAGGTGAGAAATGAAAAGAGTACTCAGTGGAATGAGACCAACAGGAAAATTGCATCTGGGCCACTGGGTAGGAGCGCTGGAAAACTGGATTCAACTACAGGATAAATACCAGTGTTTTTACGCAATAGTGGACTGGCATGCCCTTACCACAGATTACGATAGAACCGAAAAAATAAGGGAAAACATAATAGAGATAGCGGCGGACTGGCTGGCCGCCGGAATAAATCCGGAAAAATCCACCATTCTCCTTCAGAGCCTGGTAAAGCAACACGCAGAGCTTCATCTGCTTCTCTCCATGATCACCCCCCTGGGATGGCTGTTAAGGGTGCCCACATATAAGGAACAGATGCGTCAGCTTTCAGACAGGGATCTTCACACATACGGTTTTCTTGGATATCCGGTTCTTCAAACAGCGGACATAATAATCTACAAGGCTGAACTTGTACCGGTAGGAGAGGACCAGAAATTTCATATAGAGCTGGCAAGGGAAATTGTAAGACGCTTTAATCATTTCTATGGAGAGGTCTTTCCTGAGCCAAAGGAAATTCTAACCCCTGTCCCCAAAATACTGGGAACGGATGGAAGAAAGATGAGCAAAAGTTATGGAAATGCCATCTTCATGGAAGATTCCCCGGAAGAACTGAAAAAGAAAATTTTTCCAATGGTAACCGATACCCGTAGAAAGAGAAGAAGCGACCCTGGCAAACCGGAGGATTGCCCTGTATGGACGTTACATAAGGCCTTCACCCCTGAGGAAAAAAGAAAGGAGCTATACGAAGGATGTACCAGGGCTACCATAGGTTGTCTGGACTGCAAAAAAGTCCTTCTTGAAGAACTCACCAGTAGATTCCAGGATTTCAGGGAGAAAAAGAACTACTACATGAAAAGAAAGGACGAGGTTGTTGATATAATATTAGAGGGTTCTAAAAAAGCCCGTCAGGTAGCAGAACAGACTATGGAGGAAGTAAGGGAGGTGATGGGGGTTGGAATTAGCCCTGGAAGGATTTGAAGGAAGCATTGAGCTTCTGTATGAACTGGTAAAGAAAAGCATTGTAGAGGTTTCGAGAATATCTCTCAGTCACATTGCCCACAGGATTCTGGAATACCTCAGGAGTCCGGAAATGGACCTCAACAGGGCTTCCCACTACCTTTATCTCCTATCTCTTTTAATGATTATTAAACTTTCCCTTTTAATCCCATCTGAAGCCAATCTTGAAGAAGAAGTAGAGGTAGAAGAAGAACGCGATTTTTCATGGCTTGAGAAAGCCAGGGAACGGGTTGAGGCTATATACAATCACAGGGAAAAATACCTGCACCACAGAAGGGAGGGTAAATTCCCTTATAAAATAGAGGTGCTTGCAGACCTGGAGGATTTCATAGATGCATATTTTTCCATCCTTAGAAGAGAAGCTGCCAGAAGGAATCTGGAGGAAAGAATAGGCACAAGGGATTTTTCGACCCTGATGGAAAGGACAGTCAAGTATATAGAGGAAATGGAAAAATTTTCCCTGATAGATCTGGTACGTCTATCCAGGGACGGAGAAGAGGCGGTATTCATGTTTTTCTTCCTTCTGGAACTTCTGAGAAGGGGAGAAATAATAGCATTACAGGAACAACCATTTTCCCAGATTCTTGTATGGACGAGGGAGGCATTTGAAAATGAATTTGAAAGAATTGAAAGCCCTTCTTGAAGCCTTCATGTTTTTAAGCGAAGGTCCGCTTATACCGGATGAAGTAGCAAGAAAACTCGGAGTAACTGTAGGAGACGTCGAGAAGGCGCTGGAAGATTTGAAGCGGGAACTAAATTCGGACCATAGGGGTATACAAATAGAACGTTCAGCCGGCGGCTATTTTCTTGTGACAAAACCAGAGCTTTATGATCAACTCATGAAACTGAGCCCGGTAAAGAAAAGAAGGCTTTCGAAAGCTTCCCTGGAAACACTTGCAATAATAGCATACAGACAGCCCATATCACTGCCGGAAATTAACGAAATAAGGGGAAGAGATTCATCATTTCCCCTATCCACATTGATAGAAAGGGGCCTTGTAAAGGCAGTGGGCAGAAAGAGCATACCGGGAAGACCCTTCCTGTATGCAACCACAGAAGAATTTCTAAAACTATTCGGCCTTAATTCCCTGGAGGAGCTCCCCCGTGAAGATAAGGCTTGATAAATTACTTCAGGAAGCAGGGATAGCTTCAAGGAAAAAGGCAGCAGAAATAATAAAGGAAGGTTCCATTCTGGTGGATGGGGAAGTAGTACAGGATCCGGCAAGAAGGGTGGACCCATCAAAGGAAAAGGTATTTTTCGGAAACATAAGGGTAAAGCCAGCGAGGAAAAAACTGGTTTATATAGCCAATAAGCCAAAGGGCTACCTGGCTTCCTTCTGGGGAAAGGACAATATGTATCAGTTTTTCAGAAAATATGCAAACAGGGTTTATCCCGACGCTCTTCTTCCAAAATTTGCCTCTGGCCTGATCTTACTTCTGAACGACCCGGAACTGTCCGAAGCCCTGAGTCAAAGGGATCTGCCCTCTGTGTACCGCTTAAAACTTAAGGGCAATCTAACGGATAAGGACAGGGACAAACTCTTAAAGGGGATGAAAATTGATGACAGATTTGTTAGGGTGGACAAATTTCTCTCCCACTATAAAAGGGGAGATAAGGTAATTGCTGTTATAACCTTTACACACAGATTCCCGTCCATGCTTGGCAAAATGTTCCTTAGAAGAGATCTATCCCTGCTTGCAATGACCCGACTCTCCCTGGGTCCACTCAAGCTGGGTAAACTTAAGGGTGGAGAAGCCAGGGAGGCAACCAGACAGGAGATAGAGGCTTTAAGAAAAGCTCTGGAACTGGTATAATTCCTGGATGAAGGATAAAATAAAGGAAAGGAAAAAGGAAATTTCCAGAAGGATAAAGGAGGAAATTTCTCTTATTACCAGCAAAATAAAAAGAGCCCCTGTATTGCTTTCTGTAAAAATAGGAGAAGACCCCTCATCTGATGTGTATAGAAAGAGCCTGTTCAGACTGGGACAGAAACTCGGGATTGAGGTCGTACTGAGGGAAGGAGATGAAGCTCAGGGTAAAAAGCTCATAGAAGAAGGCAACAGGGACAATGGCATAGATGGAATCATTGTCCACTGCCTCAGGGAAAATCTTCTCTACTTTACTCAGCTGCTGGCTCCTGAAAAGGATGTTGAAGGTCTTTCTCCCTGGAATCTGGGAAAATTGATCCGGGGTGAAGATGCCCTCTATCCTGCAACTCCCCTTTCGGTGCTTGAAATTCTGGACCTTCTTAAATTTGACCCAGTCGGGAAAAGAGCCCTTATAATCGGGCGAAGTCTTATAGTAGGAAAGCCCCTCTTTCTGCTCCTTCTCAGAAGGCATGCCACCATAACGGTGGCTCATTCGAAGACCAGAAACCTAAAGGAGCTGGCTTTAAATTCAGAGTTAATAGTGGTCGCAGCCGGAAGGGCAGGACTATTAAAACCAGACATGGTAAGGGAAGGGACCCTGGTTATTGATGTCGGAATAAACGTGGTAAAAGGAGAAATAAAGGGAGATGTGGACCCTGCGGTTGGAGAAAAGGCTATACTCACACCGGTTCCCGGTGGAGTGGGAACATTTACATCCTATATGCTATTTTCCAATCTTATAAAATCCATGAGGAGGAAAATTGAGGGAGAAACCGGCAATAGTGCAATCTGATGGAACAATTCTGCTTTTTGTGGAGTCACCCCTTTTCAAAGAAGCCAGGGAGAGATTCTCTGCATTTGCTGAACTTATAAAGGCACCGGACTATGTGCACACCTACAAAATAACCCCCATTTCACTCTGGAACGCTGCTGCCATGGGAATTTCATCTCAGCAGGTTATAGAAATCCTGCAGGAATATTCTTCCTATACTGTACCTGAAAACATAATTGTCCAGGTAAAGGAATACATCGAAAGATACGGCAGGGTAAAAATGGTAAGGAAGGACGATAATATCCATCTCATTGCCGATGACCCTGCCATAGGTGACCTGATTTTCTCTGATAAAAAGGCAGCTGGTTACATAGAGGAGAAAATTTCCAGCAGGGAATTCAGGATCAAGAAATATGCCAGAGGACACCTGAAACTCTTTCTTGTAAAGATGGGTTATCCGGTGGAGGACTGGGCAGGTTATTCTCCGGGAACCCCCTTTAAATTTAAGTTAACTGACCTCAAGCTCAGACCCTATCAGGTGGATGCAATAGAATCTTTCTATGCCGGGGGAAGTGAAAGGGGAGGAAGCGGAATAGTGGTTCTCCCGTGCGGAGCAGGAAAGACAATTGTTGGAATTGGAGTAATGGAGAAGCTCCAGACCGAAACCCTTATTATAGTCACCTCTACTGTTGCTGCAAGGCAGTGGAAGGATGAACTTCTGAGATGGACCAGTATCTCGCCGGAAGATATAGGTGAATATAGTGGAGACAGAAAGGAAATCCGTCCTGTTACCATAGCCACCTATAATATTCTTATACATAGAAAGGGGGAAAATTTTTCCCATCTTGGTGTATTTGACGCGAAAAACTGGGGCCTTGTTATTTACGATGAAGTACACCTCCTTCCGGCCCCTGTCTTCAGAATAACTGCTGAAATCCAGGCAAAAAGAAGGCTGGGACTCAGTGCAACCCTCGTCAGGGAGGACGGCAAGGAAGATGAAATTTTTGCCCTTATAGGGCCAAAAAAATACGATGCCCCCTGGAAAACATTTGAAGAAAAGGGATGGATAGCCAGCGCCCTCTGTTTTGAGGTAAGGGTCCCCATGCCAACAAAGATAAGATTTGAATATATGAAGGCAACCAGAAGAAAGAAATTTACCATTGCCTCCACCAATCCTGAAAAGATTAAAGCCCTCAAAAAAATTCTTGATCTTCACAGGAAGGACAGGATTCTGATAATAGGCCAGTTTATTTCACAGCTAAGGGAAATATCGAAAATCCTGAAGGCCCCTCTTATAACAGGCAGCACCCCAAATATTGAAAGGGAAAAACTTTATAACGAATTCAGAAACGACATAATAAACATTCTGGTGGTCTCCAAGGTGGCAAATTTCGCAATCAATTTGCCTTCAGCCAATGTAGCCATTGAGGTATCCGGGACCTTTGGTTCAAGACAGGAAGAAGCACAGAGGCTGGGAAGAATTCTAAGACCAAAGGAAGAGGGAAGGGCTTATTTCTACACCATCGTTTCCAGGGAAACGGTGGATGAGGAATATTCAGCTAAAAGACAAATTTTTCTTACCGAACAGGGGTACAAATACACTATAATTAATCTGGAGGACTTAAATGAAAAAAGCTCTTTATCCGGGCTCCTTTGATCCGATAACCAATGGGCACGTAGATATACTTGAAAGGGCCTCCAGGATCTTTGACGTCGTGGAGGTCGCCATTCTTAAAAACCCATCCAAGGAGCCTCTCTTTACAGTGGAAGAAAGGGTAAACATGATAAAGGAAATATTCCGTGGTAAGGAAAACATACAGATAAGTTCCTTTTCCGGACTTCTTGTGGATTATGCAGAAAAAAGCGGAGCAGACGTCATCATAAGGGGACTCAGGGCAATATCGGATTTCGAATACGAATTTCAGATGGCCCTTATGAACTTCAAACTATCTCCCGGTGTAGAAATAATATTCATGATGCCACGGGTTGAATATTCATTTCTGAGCTCAAAACTGGTGAAGGAAATATACAGCCTTGGAGGACGTCTCCCCGACCTTGTTCCGGAACCGGTAGATAGAGCTCTTATGAAAAAATTCCATGGTTCCTGAAAGGGCTATTAAAGAACTCAAAAGTCTTTACGGAAAAAGATTGAAGGATGACACCTCCCATAAACTCGCGTACAGTTTTGACGCAACAAGAATAGAAGCAGAACCTGACCTTGTGGTATTTCCCCTCCGGGAAGAAGAAATTATAAAAACAGTGAAGCTGGCGAACCGGTATGGCTTTCCCATAATCCCCAGGGGTTCTGGAACCGGGTTTTCAGGTGGTGCAGTTCCCATTAAAGGAGGAGTGGTCCTTTCTCTGACAAAAATGACAAAGCTGGAAATAATACAGGAAGAAATGCTTGCGGTGGCTGAACCAGGAGTAATAACGGCAGACCTCCAGAGGGAAGCGGAAAAGAAGGGGCTTTTCTATCCTCCTGATCCGGCATCCCTGAAAAATTCAACCATCGGAGGAAACATCGCAGAAAATTCAGGCGGGCCCAGATGCCTCAAATACGGGGTCACGAAAAATTACGTTCTGGGACTGGACGTAATCCTTCCGACAGGGGAAAGGATCTCCCTGGGAAGAGGATTGCAGAAAAATGTGGCAGGATACGATCTGCTGTCCCTCTTTGTGGGCAGTGAGGGAACCCTGGGGATAGTCACCAGAGCATATCTAAGATTAATTCCCAGACCAGCCCTTTCAAGGAGCATAAGGGCAGACTTCCTCACCGTAAGGGATGCCTCTGAAGCTGCCACCGATATCCTTTCCTCAGGCATCTTACCGGCAGCACTGGAATTTATGGACCAGAGAAGCATTGAAGCAGCGGCTTCTTATCTGGGAGAAAAAACATCTGCCGGAGCATCACTGCTCATTCAGCTGGATGGGGACGAACATTCTGTTGCTTCCGGAATAATCCGCGTAAAAGAAGTATTGAAACGCCACAATGTCCTGGAAATACTGGTTTCGAGCAACGATGAAGAGGAGGAAGAGGTCTGGACCCTGCGCCGTTCCATATCCCCCGCTATTGCTTCCCTTAAGCCAATAAAGGTAAACGAGGACATAGTTGTACCCAGGAGTAAAATCCCGGATGCCGTGGATTTTACCTATAACCTCGCTGAAAAATACTCCATTGAGGTTATCGTCTTCGGTCATATGGGAGATGGAAACATACACGTGAACTTCATGATAGAGGAATCCGAAAGAGAAAGAGCCGGGCAGGCTGTCATAGAACTTTTTGAGTGGGTTGTTAGAGCAGGAGGAGCTATTTCAGGTGAACATGGCATAGGAATAACCAAAGCCCGTTTTCTTGAGCTTCAGCTTGGTAAGGTTCAGGCTGAAATAATGCGTAAAATTAAACATATCCTGGACCCCAACGACATTATGAACCCCGGGAAAATTTTTAAATAAGTTTGCCCGGAACCAAAAGAGTATATAAGTCTATATATGATAGAATTGGGATGTGGAACTGGTTATAGATGCACGGAAAATAAAGGATTTCGGGATAGGGGTTTATATAGAAAACCTGATAAAGGGACTGGAGGGGAAGATTAATTTCTCCCTTTTGTGTTACAAAGAAGATCTCAGTTCCGAAAATTGCACCTATGTTAAAAGCAGGGGGTATTCAATAGGTGAACAATGGGAAATCTGGAGGGTACTGAACCGATTGAAGCCAGAGCTTTTCCATTCTCCTCACTATGTCTTTCCTGTACTTTACAGGGGCAAAATTATAATTACAGTACATGACGTAATTCACCTTCTCTTTCCCCGATTCTTTTCGAGGGCTGCCCGTACCTACGCAAAATTCATGTTATCCAGAGGGGTGACAAAAGCTGAGATTATTATAACTGTGTCCAAGAAATCAAAAGAAGACATTATCCGTCTTTTTCCAGAAGCTGAAGGCAAGATAACGGTTATTCACAATGGCATAAATCCGGTATTCTTTGCTGAACCGCCCCAGGAAGAAAAGAGATGGGCAGAGAAATTCTCTCCTTACATCCTCGCCGTTGGCAACAATAAACCTCATAAAAGATTTGGCCTTCTTATAAAACAGTTCAGCAGGGTAAAAGAAAAATTTCCTGAAATTAATCTCGTAATTGCAGGATGGGAGGGGGAAAACAAAAACGGTATCCACACTGTGGGAAAGGTAACCAAGGAACGATTGGCCGCCTTATATCATAAAGCAGAAATTCTGGTGCACCCTGCCCTTTATGAAGGATTTGGCTTTCCTCCCTTTGAGGCTGCCGCCTGTGGAACACCCGTTATAAGTTCAAAGGTAGGCGCAGTTGAAGAAATTCTGGGCGATAGCGTCATCTATTTTGAAGGCGAGGACATCGCAGAGAGTATTTTGTATGCTCTTAAAAACATGGATAAAATAAAAGAGATGGGTAAAAGGGCACAGAAGATTGTAAAGGATCTCACCTGGGAAAGTTCGGCCCGGAAACATCTTGAAATATACAGGAGGCTCCTTTGAGGGTGGCCTTCATTCACGACTGGCTCACAGGGATGCGGGGCGGAGAAAAGGTTCTTGAAGAGCTTGTTGATTTGTTCCCGGAAAGCGAAATTTTCACACTGCTTCACATAAAAGGCTCTGTGTCTGAAAAACTGGAAGGCAAAAAAATACACACTTCCTTCATCCAGAAATTTCCTTTCAAAAGGAAGTTTTACAGGCACTATCTTCCTCTATTTCCCGCAGCTATAGAATCCTTCAACCTGAAGGGCTTTGATCTGGTATTTTCCTCAAGTCACTGCGTTGCAAAGGGGGCCATTCCCTATCCCGGAGTTCCACATATCTGTTACTGTCATACCCCCATGAGGTACGCCTGGGACCTTTTTGATGATTATTTTGGAAACAGGAGAGGACTTTACAGGATATTTATAGATAGAGTAATGACCCGTCTGAGGGAATGGGATGTGGCATCAAGCTCAAGGGTGGACGTTTTCATTGCCAATTCCACCCTGGTTAAAAAGAGAATAGCCAGGTATTATAGAAGGGATGCAGAGATAGTTCATCCTCCAATAGATGTAGAGTTTTTTAAGTGCGAGGAAAGGAGGGGAGAACATTATCTTATGGTATCTTCACATGTTCCCTACAAAAGAATAGATATAGCTATAGAAGCATTTTCACGTTTGCCGGAGGAGAAACTGGTGATAGTGGGAAAGGGTCCTCTTCTTAAAAAACACAAAAAAATTGCCTCACCGAACATAGAATTTGTATATGATATTGACAACGAAAAACTCAGGGAATTGTACTGCAAAGCCAGAGCCTTTATTCACACAGCCAAAGAGGAT
>JAMOUL010000401.1 GCA_027062035.1 Candidatus Aminicenantota bacterium
TTTCTGGTCCTCTGTTTCCTCATATTCAAAGTCCGCTATAAATTCATCAATCAGTCGATCGTAGGCGTAAGAATGGCCGCGCTTTGCCTTGCGTTCTGCGTAAAGCTCTACCATGGATTCAACGATCTTTTGAACCTGTTTTTTGACCCTTTCCTTTAGCCTTCCCCAGCGAGGAGATGATAGTCTATCCAGTTTTACAGAGTATCCTTCTGGAACGTTGTAAGGATGGAGCTTGAAGGCATTCTCCACTGGAACGTAGAGCTTTTCCCCCTTTGCGTATTCTACGGCGAGGAAATCTCCTTCGATTTCTCCTGAATATCTTACAAGGCCCTGAAAGATGCCAATGCCGTAATCTTCGTGGACTACTGGTTTTCCCTCTTCGAGTTTGAATATTTCCCTTCTTATTTTGCGTATTTTCTTTGGTGCCTCTATTTCCCTGCCAGGGAAATTATCCCTGCCCAGAACAATAAGATCCTCAAGCTGAAACCCTGAAGGAAGATTTCCCTTTACTACAGTATGAACAAAGGAGGGTTTCCTTTCCCCGGACCATATGAGAACCACCTTTTTCCCGGCGTTTTCTTCGGACTTCAGCCATTTTTCCAAGGCGTTTATGCTTCCTTTAAAGGGTTCAAGTGGATGGTATGACACGCGAATTCCATCCTCACGGCAATATTCGGAGAAATAACCTTCGGGAAGGGTAATTAATTCGTTTAGGGGAGGATAGGGAATAAAGGATGATTTTTTCCTTTTTTCTTCCTCCTTTAAATACTTCTTTATTGCCTGAAGGTTAAATATAGCAGGTCTAAATTCCTTAAAGAACTCAAGGGCAGGAATACCTTCCTTTTTTAAAATTACAGGAAGTTCCCCTGGTTCTCCTTTCTTTGTTTGTTCTATTAATCTTTGCAGTCCATAAATTTCATCCCTTGAAACCCCTTCCTTTAATTTTTCGAGAAATTCCTCTGCCTTTTTAAGAGAATATTCCCTGTAAGGTCCTATAATTACCTCATTTTTTGTTTCTATGGAAAGCTGGGAAGAAGGATCAAAGCTTCTTATGGAAATTATTTCATCTCCGGAAAATTCTATTCTTGTTGGTAGTTCCTCCCAGCCAGTAAAAACATCCAGGATTCCTCCTCTTACACTGTATTCTCCTATGTCCCGTGCGAAATCCCTTTCTCTGTACTCGAGATCCTCAAGGTGCGCGATTAATAGTTCCATGTCAAAGTTCTCGCCTTTATGAATGGGGAAGGTCTGTGATTCTACCCATTCACGCGTTGGGAGGGGCAGAAGTGCATTGACAGGTGCGATTATTATATCGTCCAGTCCCCTTGCGGCCCTCCACATAGTTTTTACTCTCCGGGCAAGGGCGTATCTGGAAGGCGGAAGGGAGGAATATATCTCATCCCTGAAGGGTGGGAAAAATGCAATTTTCCTGTTGAAGAGTGCTGCAATTTCCCTCTGAAATTTAAATTCCGGAGGAGTTATTAGAATAAACCTACCTCTCTGTGCAGAAAGGTGAAGGATGGCAAAATCAGGATGGCATGTTAGAAATTTTCCTTCCCCCTCTGGAATCCTTTTCCTTATTTCCCCACCAAGCATTGAACGGTTATTTTTCTTTTGGCCTGTATTCTTCTATTTCTATTCCGCCTTCAAAATCCCATTTGTGAGGTGGTCGCCATATTCCCACTTCCCGACTGAGGGAATGTACACGGAATGCAAGACCTCCCTTTATATAATCGTAGGCGAATCCATCTTCTCTGTGAACTGCAAGGTCAATGGTGTAGGTACCATTTATAAGCTGAATAACCGGTATTTCAAACTTTATCAGTGCCTCCCCCTTTATAACCTTTGGCTTGTAAAACTCGAGATGGGTGTTGGAACCGTAGACGTTGGTTCCTTCGCTATTGAATATTCCCACGCCGAACACGAAA
The DNA here is from genome assembly GCA_027062035.1 of Candidatus Aminicenantota bacterium. GTDB lineage: Bacteria > Acidobacteriota > Aminicenantia > S016-38 > S016-38 > S016-38. The sequence goes on from JAMOUL010000401.1 coordinate 1,929, forward strand.
TCCTTAATTTCCTTTTCAGGTACCACCTTCATTACAATTCTCATCCCCTCCCCATAATCAAAGTGGGTTCTTCTTTTGCCGTTTAAATCTTCTATCCAGCTTTCCACTATTTCCACTTCCCTGTTTCCCCATCTATCTGAGCTTTTTGCAACCAGTTCCTGCTGGGATTCCTTGCCAAGGGCATCCATAAGGTATCTATCCACCACCTCCTTTGGTTCCCCTATCATCATGACCTTTCCCTTTTTCATCCAGGCGACCCTGTGACATATCTTTTGTGTAAGGTCCAGAGCATGGGTAACAAAGACTATGGTTTTTCCGGACCTTTTCATTTCCTTTATCTTTTCCAGTCCCTTGTTTACAAAGGATGCATCACCTACTGCCAGGACTTCATCTACGAGGAGAATGTCAGGGTTGACGTTTATCGCTACAGAAAAGCCCAGCCTCATGTACATGCCTGATGAATAAGTTTTTACAGGCATGTCTATAAAATCCTCCAGTTCTGCAAACTTTATTATTTCTTCCAGCTTTTCGTCTATTTCCTTTCTTGTAAGACCAAGCATTATTCCATTTATGTATATATTTTCCCTTCCTGAGATTTCAGGATGAAAACCTGCTCCCAGCTCTATAAGGGCGGAAACCTTTCCGTTTACTTCAATGTGACCGGTGGTGGGTCTGGTTATTCCTGCGATTAACTTCAATAGTGTACTTTTCCCTGAACCGTTTTCTCCTATTATCCCAAAGGTTTCCCCTTTTTCGATGTGAAAGGTTACCCCATCCACTGCCTTAATGATTTCCTTAGGAGTCAGGTGGGAAAACAGGTTCTTTTCAAGGATTGCGCTCTTGAGGGTTTGAAATTTTCTCTTGGACGTAAACCTTCTGTAGTATTTGGTAACGTTGTCTAAAACCACAGCTTTCATGCTTCCTCCACGAAGGTATCTCTAAGTCTATCAAATAACCAGTATCCGAACCATAAAAGGATGAGGGAGACTATAAGGGTAACACCGAGTCTTTTATAGGGGATCATTCCACCATAATAGAATGCCTGCTGATATCCTTCTACAATATGAGTCATGGGATTGAGGTAGAGTATAAGTTTAAGCCATTTGTGCTGATTTATTACCCCGAAGGTCATGGGGTAAATAATGGGGGTGGAGAAGAACCACAGGGTAACTATGTTTGCCATAAGATGCTGAAGGTCCCTGAAATTTGCGCTCAGGGCGGAAAGGATAAACGAAAGGGCAAGGGAGAATATATACTGAATAAGCATGACTATTATGGAAAGAAATATATAGGGTGTAATTGGATGTCCGAGTACCAATTCGAATATTATGAGAATGGGGATTCCGAATATGAAGTGTACAAAATTTGCTGTGACGCTGACTATCGGGAGCACTTCAGCCGGAAACATCACCTTCTTCAGTATGTTTCCATTTATAAGTATTATGGTGGTTGCTTCTAATACACAGGCTGAAAACCATATCCATGGCAGGAGGCCGGAAAAAAGGAATAATGCATAGTTAAAAGGATTGCCTGCGAAGGCCGGGTCCCTTGGTCTCAATATAAATCCAAAAACCACTGTATAAACAACAAGCAGAAGAAGTGGATTAAGGAAGGACCAGAAAAACCCGAGTATGGATCCTCTATATCTTGCCTTTAACTCCCTGCTTACCAGGGTTTTGATGAGCATTCGGTAATCTAAATATATTTTAAGGAGGTTTTTCATCTGGAAATTTTCCTGCTCAATCTTTTTTCGGTATTATGCAAATAAATTTTAATACTGTATCTCCTGTATTAACAAACTGATGTTTTTCGTTGGGAGGAATATAAATAAAATAGCCTGGTTCAAACTCCTGAAGCTCGCCCTCAGGGTTTCTAATGGCCCCTTTACCCTCAAGGATGAAGGATTCATGCTCCCATTCATGCTGATGATAGGGAGTTGCTTTCCCCGGTTCAACCTCAAAAAGCCTGAGATAAAAGTTGGGCGGGTTCAATTCCTTTCCTATAAGCCATCTTATCCTGACACCCTCAAGCATTTCTTCTGCTTCTACTTCCTTCCAGTCTTTAACAACTATCATGGTTTACCTCCTTCTAATTTTAATAGATCGCGTTTTATTTTAACATCAGGGGTAAAACCCCCGATTCCCTTTTTCCCGATAACCCTGTGACAGGGAATAAACAGGGGAATACGGTTTCTGGAAAGCGCCATGCCCACGGCTCTGGGAGAAGAGTTCACCTTCTTTGCCAGTTCCCCATAGGTTATGGTTTTTCCGTAGGGTATTTTTCTGGTTTGTTCCCATACTTTTATTTGAAAATCGGTTCCCTTCATAAGCACTGGAATTCTCTCCAGGATTACCTTTTCACCTTTGAAATATTTTTCAACCATTGTTCTTATATCTCTACCCTGGCTTGAATCTACCATTGGCTCATATCCATCCTCTTTTAGAAGCCTTTTAAGGGTCTCAGGATTGAAAGAGGAAGCTAAAACGATTCCCTCTTCATTCAGGCCAAAGGCAAAGCTAAAGCCTTGTATAGTAACGATATTCACAAAAACCTGCTTCATTTTACACATTTTATAGTATACTATATTTGTGCCAACCCCAATAGGACATAGTTTAACAACTCTGGGACTCGCAGAGGTCTCAGGGGTAAGAGAGAGCAAAGGGATAGTCTTTTTATTAATAGCCGGACTTTTGCCTGACATTGACCTTGTTCTTGATAAATTTTCTTTTCTTAGAGACATTGGTTTTTACCATCAGGGTATAACCCATACGTTTCTGGCTGGATTCCTGGTTTCTTTGCTTGTTTTCCTGATTACAAAGGACTTCAAATGGTCTATACT
>JAMOUL010000402.1 GCA_027062035.1 Candidatus Aminicenantota bacterium
ATTGAGTTTTACCTTAAGACAGAAGAAGATATTAAAAGCATAAGAATAACAAAGATAAGGGCGACGAATTATGCAGGTGAGATTTGGGAGGAAAGCTTAAACCTTTCTACAAGGGTTGATGGAGGTAAAAACTGAAAAGAATAGTTGGTTTTCTATTTATAAATATTCCCTTTTTGAAAAAGAATTTATATTCTCAATTTGAGATAGTTCCGGTGCTTAAGATAAGGATATTTTATGGAGAAGATTTTATCAAAAGGGTGAAATCGGTGATATTATCTGGACTTGAGGGAGAGGGGGAAGATGAGATATATCAAATTGACCTGGGAAGAAGTCGGGGGAGACTTAGATGAAGAAGGAGCGATAAAGGCAGAATGTGCGTATCAAAAGGAACATGGTTGCAAATTATCAAAGTGTAAAAAGAAAAAAGAGAGGGATAATCTATGAAGAAATTAGTGTTTTTACTTATAATTTTACTTAGTTATGGTTGTATTAAAAAGGAAAAAAGATTCACAGTTCTTTGGCCTGAGAAAAACCTGGATTTTTATCTTGGAAGGTGGAATGAAATTGAAGGAAATGAAATTCTGTGTATGGTGCCACTAAACGGTGGAGTGCCAGTAACAGAGGAGGATAATGAGGATACAATTTGTATTTTTGAGAATAAACCTGGATATTCATTTATTCCTTTTGTTAAGAGAAAAATTAAAATCAAATTGCATCAGAAAATAGAAAGAAAAACCGCAAAAGAAAAAACAATCTATTATACCTGGTCATCTCCCTATTGGTTTAGGATAATGCTAAAGAAAGAACTCCCCATTTTAAGGAAAAAGCCCGGAAATGAAGAGGAGTTTATTTTAAAGGGAGAATTGGAGAAATATATTCCTGAGGAAGGAGCCTGTTCTATAATTGATAGAGAATACCTCGAATACGATAAACCCTGTCCTATATTATACAAATACAACAATGCACTTAAGGCAGTGATAGAAAGAAGGGAAGGGAAGAAGGTGAAAAAGGAGGTAAGGGCAAGGATAAGATACATGAAAATAGATGGCGTATGCTGGGAGCTTTACGAGATTTTAGACAAAGGGGAGCCAACATTTATTATGGGGCAAAAGACCTCCCCTTCCCGATGTAATTGCGTTCCGGAAGTTTGCAGGCTGATGTCAAAAGTAGAGATAAAACTGAAGAAGTCCCATCGTTCCACAAAACTTCGCAGATGGAATTTTTTGAATAATAAAGAATTAAAACTTCAGGCGAAAATGGGAGTGGGGAAAGTGATGGTGAATATCACCTATCCTCCCCTTGGGGAAGAGGAAGAGAAATTACAGAAGGCATGGCGTGCCATGTGGGAAGACTGCCAGGAAAGGCTTAGGAGTGGTGAAATAAAAGCCGATTTTTCTCCGGAACGCAGCATTATGAGGGATATTTTGATGGAGATAGAAATGGAGAAAGAAGGAGGAAGAATGGAGAAAGCCCTCATTTATCTTTACCAGCTTGGTTCACCTAAGGGAGGCAAACGCCTCACCTGGTTTGACTGGTCGCAGGTTATAGAGGGGGAGGGGGAAATAGAACTCTGCAATGGAGATGTAGCCCCGGCCCTAATGTTTGAAGATAAAAATTGTGGAAAAACTTCTATGGAGTTTTGCCTTAAGACAGAAGAAGATATTAAAAGCATAAGAATAACAAAGATAAGGGCGACGAACTATGCAGGTGAGGTTTGGGAGGAAAGCTTGAACCTTTCTACAAGGGTTGATGGAGGTGAGCGATGAGGAAGCTGAGAATTTTAGTAATTTTTTAGTGCTATTTGCAGGGATGTTTTATGGAGGAGATGAACGCCCTCTGGCAAATACTGGGGTAGGGTTGGAGAATTCAAGTCAGGCTATAAACAGCTGGAAAAGGAGGTGATAGTCCACTCAGCGGAACAGTATATAGATTTTTATTTAGAAAGGAAAGAAGGAGAGGAAGAAAGGCCGTGATTTTTACATTTGACATTCACTTTATGACGACCCTTTTGACTTATTCTTAATTTAATTTTATCCTGACCCTGATGTGGATTGCCCTTGTTCATCCTCCAATCTACGATTTTACAGCCTATGACCTGTGGCTAAGACCATTGGGCCTTTATAATATAGGAGCTTATATAAAGAAGTTTACCCCTTATGACGTGATTCTTCTTGATTATATGGACAGGGAAAGTTCTCTTTCTCCTCCGACGAGGGTGAAAAAATACGGTACAGGAAATTTTCCCGGGGAGAAAATTGAAAAACCTGAGCCTTTAAAACCCGTAAAGAGATACTATTATCGATTTGGAATTCCCCGCCAGCGCATGGAAGAATACATGAGGGGACTGGAAACCCCACTGGCGGTTTTGATAACCACAGGAATGACCTACTGGTATCCAGGGGTTCAGGAAGTCGTTGAATCTGTAAAAAATATATGGGGGTCTGTCCCTGTTTTTATCGGGGGAACCTATGCCACCCTTATGCCTGAGCATGCCTCCAAATATGGAAATGTAGTTCCGGGGGAGGTGAACGGAAGAGTACTGGAAATTTTATCTCAGTTAACAGGAAAAAAAATCACAGCAGACCATGAGCCTCTTCCGCTTTTTTCCCTTTCAAAAAGGAAATCTTCTGTTATGACCACCACCCGGGGTTGCCCTTACCGTTGTTCCTTCTGTGCTTCCTTCATTTTGCACAGGTACAGGAAAAAGGGTAAAGATAGGGTTCTTTCCGAAATAGAAGAACTCGTAAGGCTTGGGGTGGAGGACGTGGCCCTTTACGATGATGCCCTTCTTATAGATGCTGACAACCACTTTAAGCCCATATTCAGAGAAATAATCAGGAAGAAATTTCCCATAAGGTTCCATCTTCCCAATGGTATCCATGTGAGGTTCCTTGATGAGGAGGTGGCAGAGCTTATGGCAGGGGCAGGGGTGAAGAACATAAGGCTTTCCCTTGAAAGTGTGGAAGAAGAGTTTCTGGAGAGAAGTTCCCCAAAGCTCCATCTTTCAGAATTTGAAAGGGCAGTGGCCAATCTTGAAAGGGCAGGGTATCAACGTGAGGAACTGGTGGCCTATGTGATAATCGGGGTTCCAGGACAGAACGCTCGTTCGGTAGAGAAAACCCTTGATTACCTCCGGCGTATGAGGGTGAGACCTTCCCTTGCATATTACTCTCCTGTGCCCGGTACCGCAGATTTTAAGCTCCTTGAGAAGGAAGGATACATATCACTGAATGATGATCCTTTACTTCACAATAAACTTATGTTTCCTTACCTTGGTTATAGCGAAATTACAGAGGTGGAATTTGAACGTCTCCGTCAGAAGGCATTTGATATTGTATTTGCCCTTCATCAGGCATTATAATTAATCCTTAAAATTTAAAGGAGGTAAAAATGGAAAAGAAGAAAAGTATAAATGTATGGATAACAGGACTTACCTCACTTTTTACAGATATAAGCTCGGAAATGGTATATCCCATAATTTCCCTCTATATAAAAGCCCTTGGAGGAGGAGCAGCGGTTCTGGGCTTGATAGAGGGACTTGCAGAGTCCACCGCCTCTTTGCTCAAGGTATTTTCAGGTGCCATTGCTGATAAGGTGGGAAAGCGTAAGCCTCTTGCCATTAGCGGCTATTCCCTTTCTGCCATAGGCAAATTTCTCTTCTACCTTGCCCGTAACTGGGCCTGGGTTCTGGCTGGTAGAGTGGTGGATAGAATAGGGAAGGGAACAAGAACGGCTCCCAGGGATGCTCTTATTGCCGAGTCCATAGATACTTCAAGGAGGGGCAGGGCCTTTGGGCTTCACAGAAGCATGGATACGGCGGGGGCAGTGATAGGTATTCTGGCAGCATACTTTATTCTCAGGTATCTTAACCCGTACAAAGGGGATCTCAGCGCCATGATACCATCTTTTAGAACAATAATCCTTCTTAGCCTGATCCCTGCCCTGATAGGTGTTGTAATACTTTTCTTTGCAGTGGAGACCGGGACAGGAAAAAAACAGAGAAAGCTTCCGCTCCACTGGAAGGCATTTAAAACCTTTGATGTTAAACTGCAGACGGTTTTAATAATTGCCTTTGTTTTTACCCTTGGAAATTCCTCCAATCAGTTCATATTGCTGAGGGCAGTGGAGCCTGATCTCGGATTCAATCCCGCAAATGTTATTCTTCTATATTTGCTCTATAACATCGTTTATATGATGGTTTCCTATCCTTCAGGAAGGCTTTCGGATTCAGTGGGAAGAAAACCCCTTATAGTGGTGGGATTCCTCACTTATGGAATAACCTATTTTATTATAGCGCTGTGGCCCTGGCTTATCTGGCTGGCCATGGTGGTTTATGGTCTTTATTCTGGAATGACTGAGGGAGTTATGAAGGCCTTTATATCAGAACTTTCTCCGCAGGATAAAAGGGCCACGGTTCTCGGGCTTTACGCCACAATAGAAGGAATAGGACTTCTTCCAGCTTCTCTTATAGCAGGCTGGCTCTGGGCCAGCTTTGGCCATTCAGCGCCCTTCTTCTTTGGAGGCGCAACCGGGGTTCTTGCTTCTCTGTTACTTCTGGTGTTTATTTGAAAACACAGGGCGCTGAGCGTACAGCTTGTTTCTTTCAAGAGGTGTCTATTTTATTCTCAGCATTTTTTCTATGGCGACTCTTGCTCGTTCCATAGTGTCTGGAGGTATGGTAATTTCATATTTTTCCTCTTCAAGAGACCGGAGGATGGATTCAGGGGTTATTTTCTTCATGTCTTCACAGATG
>JAMOUL010000403.1 GCA_027062035.1 Candidatus Aminicenantota bacterium
CCTGTGTTCCTCCATGAGAATAGCGATTGGATGATCAGGTGGAAGCGAGGTTTCTTCCCTTAGTGATTCTCTAAAGACCTGAAGATGAACCTCACAGAGTTTTTGAATTTCCCATGGGGGTATTCCCTCGTTTATCAGTTCCTGTTCCACAAGGGAGATTTCTTCCGCTGAAATCCCCTTTATTAACTCTTTGAACTGAGCTTTCACCTTTTTAGGATTTTCACCCCTGTGTAGACGCCTTATAAGTTCCTTTATCTTTTCCCTTCTTTTGCCAAGCATTTCGCTCATATTTTCCTCCTTGTATGGATAATTATTTTTTGCTCAATCCGGGCTGTTTATAATGCCAGCTCCGACTATTAATTCTTCTTCGTTATAAAACACGGCAAGTTGACCCGGGGTGGGTGCGAATTGAGACTCAATGAATTCTACTTCTATCTCATTTCCTTCCGCATTTAACCGGATTTTCGATGGAGCAGCTTCATGGGAATACCTTATTTTCACCCTGTATTTCCCCTGTTTTTTCCCCCTCCAGATCATTGGCTTTACCGTTATGGTTTTGAAGAAAACTTCTTCCCTTCTTCCGACGACCAGGGTATTTTCTGATGCTATAATTTTTACCACGTAATATGGTTCGGTGGAGGAAATTCCTATTCCTCTTCTCTGACCCACGGTGTATTTGATAAAACCTTCGTGGTAGCCCAGAATGTTTCCCCTCGTGTCCACAATCTTCCCCTTCTCCTCTTTAATTGTATAATTTTTTCTAAGAAAATCCAGGTATCCAGCTTCTCCGACGAAACATACATCCTGACTTTCTTTCTTTTCTCTTAAAGGTAGTCCAGCACTTATTGCTATTTGTTTTACTTCCTGCTTTTTAAAATTGCTCAGAGGAAATATCACATTTTTTAAATTTTGCGGTTCTATAAGGGATAAAAAATACTCCTGAGATTTTTTTCGGTCCCTTGCAGGAGCAAGATAGGGTTCATTATTTTTATAGACAATACTGGCATAATGGCCTGTTGATAGATAATCTGCACCCATCTCCCTGGCCTTTTTAAGCAGTAGCCCGAATTTTATCTCTCTGTTGCATAAAGCGCAGGGATTGGGTGTTCTCCCTGATATGTATTCTCTTGCAAAATAATCCACCACTCTTTTTTGGAATTC
>JAMOUL010000404.1 GCA_027062035.1 Candidatus Aminicenantota bacterium
GTGGAAGAAAAGGAAGGGAAGACAATATACATTTTACCTTCGGGAAAACAGAAGAAAAATCTCAGGATCTTTGCAATTTCAGGAAGAAGGGCTAAATACGAACCTTCTACCGCCAGTAAAATCGTAAAGGAAATACAGGAAAGCATCCGAAAAATCGAAGAGGAAATAGACGATGTACTTCTCTGGGAATTGTCCGGAGACGAAACATCCATTGAGGAACTGACAGAACTGTACTTCGGAGAAAAAATAGAGGATGAAAGAAAGGTAGCCCTCTTTAATAAACTTTCTTCATCCAAGTACTTCAAAAGGAGGGGGGAAAACTTTTTTAGAAGAACTCCCCGGGAAATAGAAGAAATTGAAAGAATGGAAAAGGCAGAGGAAAGAAAAGGTCAGCTTATAAAAAAATTTCTGGAGTATGCTAAAGGAAAAGTGGAAAAGGACAGGGAGATAGAGGAAGTTTTAAGTTTGCTGAAGCAATATATTATAGAGGACGGAAAAATTCCACAGAAGAGCTTTGTGGAGTCACTTACGCAGGCCGCTGGAATAAAGAACAAAAACGGCATCATATCCCTGCTCGAACGACTGGGTGAATGGAGCGTGGAAGAAGAACCACTTATGGATAAATTGGGAATAGGGAAGCCGTTTCGGAAAGAGCTTATAATGGAAGGAAAATCCTTCATTCCGGACGATAGAGAACGAGAAGAATATGGGGAAACAATTGCAATAGATGATATAGAAACAGTGGAGGTTGATGATTCCATAAGCATAGAAAAAAAGAAAGATTCCTACATTATTGGGATTCATGTGGCAGATCTTGCAGCTTTCATTCCACAGGGCTCCGGCCTGGACAAAACGGCGTTCAAAAGGACACAGACGGTATACCTTCCTGAAGGAAGATTTTTAATGTTACCTGAGGAGCTAATTTTAGAGAACTATACGTTAAGTGAAGAAAGGCCCTCCAGAGCTCTGAGTCTCTTCCTGGAAATCTCCCGGGATTTTCGTATCCTCAAGTGGTGGTTTAAAAGGACATTAATAAAGGTAAAAAGAAGGACCTATGAAGAATCGGAAAAAATTTTTCAGGGAGAATACGAATTCCTTCTGCGTTTTTTCTCCTACAGAAAAGACGAGCGTATCAAGAGGGGAGCTATAGTTGTAAATATTCCTGAAGTGGAGATCCGGGTTAAGGGTGAGGAAATAGAAATAAAAAGGAAGGAATTCAATACTCCAGCTCACCTTGCGGTGCAGGAAGCAATGATTATATATAATGAAAAAGCTGCCGAACTTCTTGCGAAGGAGAATATCCCTGCAATATACAGAATACAACCATTCGAATTTGAGGAAAGACCCATAATAGATGAAAATGACCCTCTTTTTCCCATTAAAATAATTCCTTATCTCAGGGCGTCCCACTTAACCACCCAGCCTCAACCCCATCTTTCCCTGGGAGTGAATCTTTACACTCAGGCAACGTCTCCTCTGAGGAGATATGGAGACCTCATTATTCAGAGACAACTACTCAGAGCAATGGGAATAGAAAAGGAATCATACACAAGGGAAGACCTGCTGGAAATCTTTGAATATCTTGAGGAAAGAACAAAACTGATAAAAGAACTCGTAAGAGCCAGAAAAACGTTCTGGATAATGAAGTATCTCACTCAAATGGAAGGTCGTCATATAGAAGGCTATTACTCAAGATTAAAGGATGGAAGACATATGGTATTTTTCCCTCAATTTATGCTTGAAATTCCTGTAAACCTCCCATGGAAAACCCCTCAAAGAGAAGGACGCAAAATGGTGTTTAAAATAAAGAAAATAGACTTAAAAAGGAGAAGACCAATATTAGTTCCTGTAATTTAGTTTCAATTCCTTATGCCCCACATTCGACAAAATTGTCGAAAACTCGACGAATTTGTCGAAATACCTCAGTTCTCTTTCTTTCAATAAGCCAGGAATTTCTGGCACATTTTTTGCATTAAAAAACACATGTACGGAAAGGAGGATATCATGGACAAATTAAGAAAATTATTATTGCCATTAATCCTGGTCAGCTTCGTCTTCTCCATTAAGGTAGAGCCATGGTTCCCGGTAGTAGGTCAAAAGGTAAAATTTAAACTTTCAAACCCGAAGGCCTACTCTGCCTGTTATGATATTGTCTGGGATTTTGGCGATGGTACCCAGGTCCACGCCAATTATCTTCAGTCTACAAGAGATGGAGTGGTACACGTATACAAAAAACCCGGTACATACATTGTGAAAATAGTTCGTTACCGCTGTCAAACCTCCACAACGTCGGCTTTAGTCCCATATCCCACCCCGGAAAAAGCCAGATTCACAGTAAAGGACGACAGAAAAATCGATACAAAAATTTCTGTGAAACCCTGGCCTGACTTTGACATAACCTTCACCCTTGTAAACGCCAGGAAACCACCCATAAAATGGAATTTTGGGGATGGAACTGTTCAGACTTCTGGAGCTACAGTAAACCATAAATTTAAAGCTCCAGGTCTATACACTGTAAAGGCTTTCGATTTTGAAGGGTCATCAGGATTCCCGATTGAGACAAAAATAGAGATATTACCGGACATCCGCGAATTAACATGGAGCCCGGAAGTCCCACGGTCAGGAGAAATTGTAAAATTTGAGGCTAAAAACTTCATCTCTTCCGTTGTTAAATGGGATTTTGGTGATGGGTTCAGTAAAACAGGGGGAACAAAAATTGCTCATATCTATAGAAAACACGGTTATTTTACAGTAAAGGCTATTGATCTCAAGGACAACAGGGTTTTTCAGAAGAGGATAGTAGTAAAACCAGGAGAAGGAGCAGCGATAGACCTGACTATTAAGGATATAGAGCTTTATTTTATGGAAAACAACAAAAAGTTCGTTGTGGTTCCCCTCGGGACAAAATTCCTCTCTGCCACAGCAAGAATTCGCTTTGAAGGAACGGGTCTTCTGCAGGGATTCTGGACTGTAGATGGCGCAGCTTTTTCCGGATTCAATCTTAATCTTCCTCCCAAAAAGGACTTTATACTCACTGTAAATTCTGTTCCCGCTTCATTTCCCGGTCTTCACATACTTTCCCTGAAACTTGTAAAACCACGTTTAATACCGGAGATGGACATAGAAATACCCCATATTTTCTACTTCGTTTCCAGAGTAAAGAGAAGCATAGAAACTCAGATAAAGGTTAACAAAAACACAGTTAATATTACCTGGAAACCTCTTCCGACTGCTTCAATTTACAGGGTACTTGTGGGAAAAAATCTGGATGAAATATATAAAAAAAGAAATAAAGGATTAATTTTAAAAAATTCCTATAACGCAAGAATTTCTCTTAAACCCGGAAAATATACAGGGATAGTACTGGCTGAAGACATTAATGGAACCCCCTTAACTTCCAGTGAGTTCATAAGTTTTGAAATTAAAGATGAAGGAAGGGAAAAATAAAATTGAAATTGTACTGGAAACATCTAAAATTATAAATAAAGGAGGTGGCCATGAAGAAATTTCTTCTTTTGTGTTTTTTATTACCTCTTTTGGCTCAAAATCCACCTGCATCTCATACCCCTATTAATACCTTTAATTTGGGAGACAAAATTTCATTCTGGTTGACTACAAGGAAAAAACCTGAAGTTGTACTTCTGTTTTACAGGGTTGGCAAGATTGAACATTTTCAGGTAAGAAGAATGGAAAATCCGGAAAATACAAAATATTATTATGAGCTTGACTCAAGAAAATTCACGGATAGGATTATCAAATATCATTTTGTATTAAGGATCGAAGGAAAATACATTAGATTCCCGGAAAAGGGGGAATTCGAAGCCAGAGGCCTTGGAGAACTGGCGAAAATACCTCCTGAAGAGAAGGCCCCTCCTATAAAGCCCATTCTTACTTTTAATGGAAATCTCCAGTGGCAGTACAATGTAAAACAGAAAGAAGAATTTCCTCCCGACACTTCGAGGTCAACCCTAAACGGTAACCTTACTGTTGGTACAGGGGCTACAAAGGGAAATTCCAGTTTAAAATTAAACTCCACTGTAAATTACATAAAAGGGGAAGAAAATCCCACAAACCTGAGTTATCTTTATGCTGGTTATACAAATCCTCATCACACCCTCGAAATAGGAGACCTTAGCTTTCAGGCGCCTGACCTTGCAATGATAAGCAGTGGAAGAAGGGGTGTTAGATACGCCCTCAACCTTAATAGATTTTCTGGCTCTGCCTTTATGCTCTCCACGAGACAGCTATCAGGTTTTGGACTACCTTCAAGTGAATCTCAGTATCACGGTGCAAACATTGCATTTAAACTTGGCACATTTAAACTCCATGGCCTCATTCTTAGCGGTAAGGATAACCCCCAGAACGGAGTAAATTCCTCAGACCTTCAAACAGAAGTGAGAAAAGGATCAATTTTATCCTTCGGATTTTCAGCTTATCTGTTTCAAAACAGCCTGAGTTTGAATGGAGATTATTTCTCATCATCTTACGATGAAAATCTTGCTGACAATGAAGAAGCAAAAAAGGACTCTGCTTACACATTTAATGGATCTTTCAATAAAGGCATATTTTCCATTTCCAGCAGCTATAAGAAGGTAGGTGCAAATTATAATTCAATTGCCTCTTCCTTCATTACAAATAATATGGAGAATCTTTCCTCCAATCTTTCGTTAAACTTCCCTTCAGGCCTATCCCTGAACGGAAGTTTCTCATCCATGAAAAGCAATATTGCTTCTATAGAAGGT
>JAMOUL010000405.1 GCA_027062035.1 Candidatus Aminicenantota bacterium
TCTATGAGGAAAGCTCCCCTCTCCTTGGCAACGACGGGCAGGTAAGCAGCGGGATACACAACAGCAGAAGTCCCCACCACTATGAACACGTCAGCCCTTTCGGCTTCCCTGAAAGCCCTATCCAGTACTTCGGGGTCCAGCATCTCACCGAACCACACCACGTCGGGACGCAAAAGGCCACCGCAGAAATGGCATCTGGGCGGAATCTCCTTAAGGGGCGTCTCTTCCAGATAATACCTCTGGCCACAGGAGAGACAGCGCACCCTCCATATATTGCCGTGCAATTCGATGACATTCCTGCTTCCCGCCTCCTGATGCAGTCCATCCACGTTCTGGGTGATAAGGGCGAAGTGATCCGCCTCCTGCTCTATCTTTGCAAGGATTTTGTGGGCTTCGTTGGGTTTTGCCTTCTTAATCATCTGGCGGCGCTCATCGTACCACCGCCACACCAGTTCCGGGTCCCTCATGAAGGCTTCGGGGGTGGCAAGCTCCTCCGGCTTGAACTTCTCCCACAGTCCCCCCTTTCCTCTGAAGGTGGGAATGCCGCTCTCGGCAGAAATACCAGCTCCCGTCAGGGCAACTATCCTGGACATGGTGAAGTTTTAAAGGACGAACTTATTCAACGTACCCCTGATTTTCAAGGATTGCTTTCTTCACCTCAAGGGCTTTTGCAGTTTCTTCAAGGTTATACTCCCGCAGAGTCTTTATGATATCATCAAGGATGGACTTTCCATATTGTCCATCGGTTCTGAGTTCGAAAATTTCCCTCGTTCCTCTAATCCTCGGCACTATCTTCGACTTCAGATAAGCATCCAGAAGTTTCAGTTTCTCGATATCATCATCTACGTTCTCGATGAATTCCTTTGCCCTGACATATTCCCTGTACCCTATTCCAAGATTGGCTTTCGAAAGGGCTTCATCTATCTTCTTGAACAACTCTTTCAGCGATTTACCCGTACCCAGACTTACGTCGTCCGTAATCAAATCCCAGTTCGTCCGCATGGTAATGGTTACTGCTCTGCTGAGCAATCTCGGACTGAGATTCTTCGTCGTCTCGTCCAGATTCACAGTTCCAATGATAACCAGATTATGGGGATAAGGAATCCGCTTATCCGTATTGGGAATTTCGATATAACCACCCGACTCCATGGCTGATATAATATCGGAGAGATAATGCTCCGGATGGGAAAGATTCATCTCGTCCAGAATGAGAAAATACAGATTCTCCCTGTCCTCCGATGCCCTTTTGAGAAAATCGTAAATGAGCCCCTTCCTGAAATTCCCGTGGATATCCACATAGCCAAGAATATCGCTCGAATCGTGCCAGTTGGGCTTCACCCTAACCAGAAGAACATTATCACTAATCCCTAAAACATCATCCATCGCCTCCCTTACAGAATTTGAACTTATAATAGTTTCATAATAAGCCCCTGCATAAAGTATTGCTAAGGAAGTTTTTCCCGTACCCGGCGGTCCCATGAGAATGATAAACCTCGGCGGAATATGAACGGCTTTGTGGAATACTTTTAATATATCTTCGTTCACAATATAACCCAGTTTTCTTAATGTTTTAGCAATTATATTTAAATTTGAAGTATAAATATCTTCCCTCGTTGGAACTAAAAGCATTTTCAAAATTGTATTATACACCCTGTTTCCCAATTTCAAATTTATAATTTCTAAAAAATTTAAATACTTTTGGCATATGTCCTCGTAATCTCCATCAGATACATTATTCAACCAATCACAATAGTAACTAAACCAATATATGTATCTACGAAAGTCAGGATAAAAACAGTCCTTACAATTTTCAATTATAGGTAAAACTTGCTGTTTTATAAAATTAAATATTTGCTTATATTCATCCCTCTTACCATAAGGGGCTAATGCTTTAATTATTTTATAAGTTCTTGACAACCAGCATCCCTTTCTTCTAGAACAATATGCATCTGCTGCTGCACGTATCAATTTTGCTAAAATCTCTCTTGTTAAATCGTCTGCCTCGTCTATATCTGAAAAATGACGTACTATTTCCTCAGTTAACTTGCCAACATCATTCCAAAAATCTATACAATTATTTATAAATAAACTCCAAAAATCTTTATGCTTATCTAATCTTAGTCTTCCAGTATTACCCAAATCTATTTCAATCATGCCAAATTTTTCTGACAATATATGTATAAATCTGCAAATGCCTATAAAATCCTTTGTATTTTGAGTCCATATATGTTTTCTCAAATCATCCAACTCTCTATAAGCTAAAGAACTTATAATTAGTTCTATACTGTTTATATTTCTTGTCTCATTGGTTCTTAAACCAGAAACAAAAAATGCAAAATTTAAGAAATCATTATTGGAAACCTTACGATTCAAAATATCATATAGTTCTTTAGGATTCAACTTATTTAGTAAATCTTCAATATCTGAACAATCAATATATAAAAATTCGTCTTCTTCACATTTAAATATATGTTTAATCGCACATAATAAATTCCTACTTGTTTCCGACTCTGATAAGGATGAAAAATCTTCACAACCTAACCCCTTAGAAAAACGTAAATAATCCGATACAAGCTTAGTAAACAAGTCCCAATCAAAAGAACTGGAAGCGCTCATAGTCTAAATTTTAAACTTCCAAAACCTCTTCCAGAAGGCGGGTTCTGTCAGGTCGAATATTTCGACGATGCCTGTTCCAACTTCTTCGATAACTTCATAATCATCAATTTTCGAATAAAGTTCATAATTTCCTTCCTTATAGTATTCGGGAACAACCAGAAGGGACATAGAAATGGCTTGCTTTCCTTTATCTCCTTTCCTTCGAATGGCATCTTTATAGGCATGCATTTGCCATATATCGTATCTTTCCAGGCGCGCTTTGTATTTGGCATCCAGCACTATGATTTTCCCTTCACTTATCACTTCAATCATAAAATCAGGTCTCATCCATACGCTGATGGAAAATAGGTCTCCTTTATCTCCTCCTTCCACTGCAGGAACTGTGTTCTGGTATCGAAGGACGATTTTTGAATCATAGTGAAAGTCCCACTCCATCAGGAAATAATCCAGTTCCATCTCCTCAAGTATGTTCCTTTCAAGCACCTTGTACTCGAACTTCGGTTCAATGTGAAGGTAATTTTTCAGAGTGTCCCGAATCTTGAAAAGGACGTAAAGTTCAAAGAATCTGTAATTAGAGAGCATGGAGAGTTCCAGTTCTCGATTTATCGGTCCCCGCATTAGCACCCCCGCATAGTCTATGTACTTTTGAAATATCTTGGCATAAAGGGGGCTGTTTAAAATGGCAGACGTAATGTGAAACTGGGGAAATTTTTCTATCTCTTTAAGGAAACCCATCCCCCTTAATCCAAGAAATTGCCTGTAATACTTATCCGCCCGTGCCTCCAAATCGTCGAAAATATTCTTACCTTCATTCTCTTTTTCATCTTCATCCCTTTTGACAGCAATGTCCGAATTCCTTCTGGCAATTTTCAAAACCTCCTTCATTTCATGAATATCGGACAGAATCTTGTCTACAAAGTGGGCAACGAAGAGATTTTCCTGCACTCGATACGTGGAAAGGGTCCTCTCCACAACGACGGGAAGGTTATTGAGCGCCCTTACGTAATCGCTGGATTTCATCCTTCTGGCTCTGTATGGTTTTCCCACTTCGCTCCTCTGAATCAAACCTATCCTGCTATTGTTCAGCAGGTTTCGAATATACCTGAGAAGTTCATCGTAAAAACCCCCATCCCTCGAATACTCCCAGAAGAGCCACAAACTCAACCCTCCCCTCCCCCTGACGTTGAAAGAATCGAAAGAATAACCTTTAAGAAATATCCACTTCCAGATTTGGGCAAGATTTTCTATAACGTACTCATAATCTTCCTGTCTGAAGAAATCCACTTCCATTCGGCGAAATTTTAATGATAAAAGGGGAGCGGAGCCCCCTCAGTCGGATATCTTGAAGACGACTTTGGCGTGTTCGCCCCTCTTGAGTTCCTCGAAGGCATTCACGTAATCGTCCAAGGTGGTTATCTTGGTGATTATGGGGTCCAGATTCACCTGCCCGCTGGCAAGAAGGTTTATGGTCTTGAACCACGTGGAATAGATATGCCTTCCCAGTATGGCATAGACGCGCAGGTTCTTCATGATGAAGTAATCGTTGAAATTGAATTTGAACTCGTCGGGAAAGAGCCCCAGCATGGAGAGCCTTCCCCCCGCCCTTAGGGTCCTCACACCATCCTTGAATCCATGCTCATTGCCCGACATTTCCAGCATCACGTCAACACCCTTTCCACCAGTCACGTCCATGACGTATTCGTAAAGGTCCGTCTCCAGCGGATTGATGACGTGGTCCGCTCCCATCTTCTTCGCCAGTTGAAGGCGCTTCTCCTTGACGTCCGTGGCGATAACCATATTGGCACCGGATGCCTTGGCGATGGAAACAGCCATGAGTCCGATGGGTCCCATTCCGGTTATGAGAACGTCCTTCGTGGCAACGTCTTCGGCATAGACGGTATCCACCGCATTGCCCATCGGCTCCATGACAGGCGCCCAGTGGGGAGGTATCTCGGGGGGCAGTTTAATGGCATTCTTCCAGTTTATCTTCATGTACTCGGCAAAGCCGCCATCCACCTGAAATCCCAGAATCTTCATGTTCTGGCAGATATGGAATTCGCCCAGTCTGCACTGATAACACTCACCGCACCAGATATGACTCTCAAACGCCGCAAAGTCCC
>JAMOUL010000406.1 GCA_027062035.1 Candidatus Aminicenantota bacterium
GAAGGCTTTCGATTACAATGTGAAGAGGCGAACGTACCGCTGGAGGCATTACTTCGACACATGGAGGGATGACGTGAAGCTGATTTCCCGCCTATACGACAGGGATGCAAGGGCAATCTGGCGCCTGATGAAGAAATTGAAGAAGAAAGTTCCCCGCTGATTTACCGGAAGAGGGCGGGGTATTTCTCTTTCATCTCCTCGTATTCGCTGCGGAAGTTCTCCCTGTTCTTCTTCCAGTGGGGGAAGATTCGAAACCTCTCCGGAAAGGGAAAGAGCTTGAATTCCTCCGGGGGCTTCCACCCGAGGTGTATCCTGTCCGCAATGACGGTGAGGTCCTTCTCCCTTCCCACCTTTTCCACCATCCCCGTCATCTTCATCTTTTTGAGCAGGTGGGCTGAACCCTTCTCGAAGAGGGCGTGGGAGCGGGCAAGTTTTATCAGGTCCAGCTGGGGGAGGGGGCTTACCACCAAAGTGCCCCTGCGGTGGATTCCCGTAATGCCCACGTGGAATACAGCGTGGCACATGGGACAGAGGGTGGCAAGATTCTCGGGCCTGTTGTCCGTATGGTCCCCGTTGATATGGTGCACCTCCATATACTTCTCCGAGCGGATTCCGCATGCCTGACAGGTGTAATCGTCTCTCTCCAGAATCTCCTTTCGTATCCTTCGCCACCGGCTGTCCATCGTGTTCCCTGTGTGCATCCTCCACAGGTACGGGGGAATGGCAGAAATCCGGAGGTCTATCTTCATGGGGGGAAAGTATAACGCTGTTCGAAGGGGCGGGGGGAAATCCCCCGAAATTATGATTGTTTATCTAGATATCAAATAAGTCGTTAATATTAAAAGCTTCCTTTGCTTCTCTAATTTTTCTAAGATTTATTTTTGTTTCGTCAAAAACTTTTTGCATACTTTTTATAAGATCCTCCAATTCATTTATAGAAGGTTGGGTGTATTCTTCTATAATTTGCTCAATGTTTTCTAAAATTTCAATAAAAATTTGCTCCGTATTTTTTATAAGCTCCATTTGTAATTCTTTAAATTTTTTATAAGAAATCAATTCTGATACTATAGATAATACTTCCCCTATAACTATTAATGCAGGTCCAAGGTTTTTAACTCGTTTTGCCAGTTTAAATGCTTTCCAAGGTTTAA
>JAMOUL010000407.1 GCA_027062035.1 Candidatus Aminicenantota bacterium
TCTCTTCTCAAAACTGCCCGGTTCAGAACAGCAGTAATACAGAAGGTTAATGCTGTGTCCAATAAAATTTCTCTGCCGAACCGACCTATAACGAATAACCGCTTTGTTATGTTTTCTATCCCGAACTCATCGCCAGAAACATATTGACTATCGCAACCTTAAACACCAACTCCTTCCTAATGTTCTCAAATCTAACACTTGAAACATACTCCCCAAACCACCTCTTGAAACTTGAGAAAAAGCCCTCTACCAGCCACCTCTTCCCGTAACCAACGGCTTCCTTCCACTTCTTCTTTCCTCTCCTTATAGCCCGGATTACCTTGTCCCTATAAGGATTACCTCTTATCTTAGCTCCCCTTCTAACCAGTACTGCTGGTTCTATCTCTTCTTTTCCTAAGTATCGAAAAAAATCATGGGTATCATACCCAGCATCTGCTATCACTTTCTCTACCTTCTTCCCCTTCTTCTCTGCCTTTCTCTTAGCTCCTTCTACAAGCTCTATAGCTTTCTTACAGTCAGGTGTCCTTTCATCTGTCACTTCAAGTTCTACTACCTGCTTACTTTGCAGGTCAAATGCCACGTGTATCTTTACCCATCCTCTCCTGGGTCTCTTTCCCCATTTCTTTCTCAGCCATTCTCCTCTATTAGTTACTTTCAGACCTGAGGAATCAAGAACTATTACGAAATCTTTAGGTAGTTCCTCTACTTTTGGTAGCTCTTTTAAGCTAAATTCTCCTTTTGTGAGTCTGTAGTGTAGAGTCCTAAAGTTGGGAATCTTTATTCCAAGTTCTCCAAATGTTTTCCTCGCTACTCCTTCTGTTTGCCTGTAAGGAAGCCTCAGAGCAAACTTCAGAAACAGTAACAGCATTATCAATTGTTCTGGGTAAGTGTATGGTCTTCCTCTCTTTTTCTGCTTGTTTGGTGTAACAGCGATTGCTTCTGGGTCTATGAGGATTTCTCCCCTTCTTACAAGTTCTCTGTTGTATTTCTTCCAGTCTCTTTCCATGGCAGGATTATTTTAACCTACCTAATTTTTGGACACAGCAGGTCAAAAGATAAAATTCCAAGGAAGAAGTATCTGGAATATCTCGGTTCTCGTCAGAAGGTATGAGGCTGTTTGAAAAATCCACCACACCAAAAAGAGAACCCC
>JAMOUL010000408.1 GCA_027062035.1 Candidatus Aminicenantota bacterium
CATTAGAGGAAAAAGCTTGAAGGAGATTATAAAGAAAAGAGAACTATCTTTCGAGCGAGCCCTTGACATATATAAACAGGTGTTAAAAGCAGTTGAATTTGCTCACTCCAAAGGAATTATTCACAGGGATATAAAACCGGGCAATATCCTTGTTACCGAAGATGGTATTGCAAAGATAGGAGATTTTGGTATAGCCAAGATAGAGGGAATTGAAGGACTTACAAGAGCTGGAGCTTCAATGGGAACACCCCTCTATTCATCCCCGGAACAAATTCTCGGCAAAAGGGTTGACTACAGGGCGGATATTTATTCTCTTGGGGTGTTGCTGTTTGAAATGATGACAGGAAGGCCTCCTTTTACCAGTGATACAGGGTCAGATTATGAAATCCAGAGAGCCCATGTGGAAAGCAAGCCACCAAAGCCTTCATCTTTGAATCCCTGGTTGCCTTCCAGAATAGACAGGATAGTTCTTAAATGCATGGAAAAGGATCCGGAGAAGAGATATTCCAGCGTAAGAGAATTGAGAAAAGAGGTGGAAAAAATAGACCCCGGGGAATATAGGGTTCCCTACCGTAGAAGAAAAATTTCTGACTTTTTTCTGAGGTTGGGAAAGGGAATAAGCTATGGACTTATCAACTTTCCCTCCAGATTGAGAAGTGACAGGAGGGTGTTTTTTTTAACCCTAACTGCTCTGGTTCTTTCCCTGGTATTTATTTATCTTCTTGCCAGAAGTACAACCAGAATGGAACCTGTAACCGTTGCAGTTCCTTCGCATAAAGAAAAGACCTCCCCTGAAAAGAGTGTTAAAAAATCAGAACCAGAAAAGGAAGAAAAAACCACGGCTACAGCTCCTCTGAAAGAGAAGAAGAGCTTATCTTCAAAGAAAAAGGGTGAAGGAAAGGAACCGGAACAAAGCGTTACAACTCCCCGGGTTTCTTCCATGGCTCAGGCTAAGGAAGAAATTTCTGCAGAAGAAAAACCACCCCCTGCTGGAGGGAAAAGGATTTCTAAACAGGGAACCTCCATAGGGGTACATAGAAAAGAAAAACCGAAACAGAATAAACAAAAGATCAGGTTTACAGAGAAATCAGAGAAGGTAGAGACATCACGGACGGTACCCCGGAAGAAGTCTGTTACCACCAGGCAAAAA
>JAMOUL010000409.1 GCA_027062035.1 Candidatus Aminicenantota bacterium
CCGGTGGTTTCAAGGTGAATTTTCCATGTATCCCCGACCCTGTAAACTTTACCTGTAATTTTATAGTGTCTCTGCTGCGGAGCATCCTTCATCTTAAAGCTATAGGACGGAGAAGTAATACCTGGAGCCGAAGTAAAACCTCCAGCCATTTTATCAGCAACCGAACCAAGGGCTCCTCCGCCGGGCGCTGATGGCATGGGCATTAAACCAATAAGCCCCTTAACCATTCCAGCAAGGGCATCCACTCCACTCAAATCCGGTTCAAGGTTGTACAATATGGTTCCTTCTCCCTTTATACTTCCATCCGGAAAAACATGGAAAAAGAACTCGGTGGCATGCTTTGTGGTAAGGGTCATAACATTAAATTTCCTTCCCCCTGCGAAGCTGGCCTGACGACGAAATCTCACCTCTGCCCCTGCTCCCTTTCCTCCCCAATCTCCAACAAGTTCTTCAAGTGATTTTACAGGTGCGGTAAAAGAGCCCCTCGAACTGGCACCCGGGGTTGAGGAACCCGATGACGTCCCTGTGCCTGTTCCTCTATTGCCCTTCTCACCTTTTCCCTTATTGGCTCCGCTTTTATCTCCCTTTTTATCATCTCTTTTATCCCCCTTTTTATCATCATTCTGAGCACTGCTGCCCCCTGCCTTTTCCCAGAAGGAATAACCCGTTCCTTCACTAAGGATCTTAAAGGGTAAACTCAGGTTCTTTCCATCGAAGATAAATGTTGCATTTTCACATCCAAAGGACATCTCATTGAACTGAATGCTGATTTTATCTCCATTTATTCTGTAGCGGCCTGTATCCGTAACAGTTTCCCCTGGCTGGATTGCATTCAAAATTACCTGGCCACCGGAGAAGGTCAATGTAATAACAGCATTGGCCCTTGGCTTTGTTCCATCAGAGTCTCCCTTAAAAATGAAAACCCCTGAAAGATCCCTTGCGAAAAGTCCCAGGATTATGGCAAACAAAGCCACCATTGCCAGTAAAAGTTTTAAAAGATACTCTCTCATTTTCCCCCCTTGAAACACACAAAGAATAATTTCAATGTGTGATAAAGTCAACTTTATTTTTTAGTTAAAAGAAGACTCCTCAAATTTATATCATGAGAGAAGTTAATTATAAGATCATTATAATTCCAGTTTAATCT
>JAMOUL010000410.1 GCA_027062035.1 Candidatus Aminicenantota bacterium
AATATATCAAAGGATAAAGTCCTTTATAGCTACCTACACCCCCAGGTCAAAGGGCCATACGAGGTTAACCTACGACAGAATAAGGGCTTTCATAAGATCCATATTTGTTATAGGAATACTGGACAGGGGAAGGTTCTATTACTGGAAATCCCTTATACAGACATTTCTAAAAAAACCCAAACTTCTGCCCCTTACGGTTACCTTTGAAATTTATGCCTACCACTTCAGAAAGATCTACAAAAAACAGGCAAAGCAGATTAAAAAAATCCTTTCTTCCTGATTACCTCCACCGAACCACTTTCCAGCCCTTTTCCCTGGCTATTTTTCTAAGCCTGCGGCTGGGATTGACCGCTACAGGATTCCCAAGCAGGGAAAGGAAATGGGCATCGGCAGAGCTGTTACCATAGCCATAGCTTTCCTGGAGATCTATTCCATCCTCATCGGCGAGTCTCTGAATTATTTCCCTCTTTCTGGGACCGCTGGGATAATCCAGCAATTCCCCGGTATAGACCCCATCCTTTTCCTCTATAAGGCTTCCGATTATCCTGTCAAAGCCCAGAACCGAAAATTGTCTGGCTATAAAAAGGGGCGAGCCTGTCAGAAGGATGAGCTTGGCCCCTTCCCTTCGCCTTTTTTCTATTTCCTCCAGCGCTCCCTTAAACACCAGTTTTTTAACCCGGTTTGGTGCGAAGAATTTTGCCGCAAGGGCATCCAGTTCTTCAACCCTCTTTCCTCTGTAGTAAAGTTTTGTGGAAAAAAAGTCGCGGTCCTTCAGGGAACGATAAATATAGGGAACCATTTTAAAGGGACAAAGACGGAGTGTCAGTACAAGCCATGGAATAAATCGTCTCTCTCCTGACAGGCTTATTAAGGTCCCATCAAGGTCAAAAATGGCGGCCTTCACTTTGTGTATTCCTTTGCATCCAGAATTACCGGTAGCCCCCTGGCTATACATATAATAACTACAAGAAGCCCGAGCACAGAGACGGCTGTGTCTATGTAGTTAAGATAAGCAAAGTCAGGAATCTTTTTCTTCAGAAAAAGGTCAAGTCCCATAAATGAAAAGGCCACAGCCTTGGTTATGGCATACGAGGTTCTCATCCAGCCGGAGCTCACAAGGAACCTGGCGAGTTTACTCTTATGTATATCATATGGTTTTTTTCCTTTTTTAAATGCAGCTGCCCTCAGGGTATTAACAAGCTCTCCCCTTACAATAACTATGATTGCATACCAGAAACTCGTGATATGGACCACCGAAAAATAAATCCAGTAAATATATTCAACTATACGGTCCCCTGTTATGTCGTAAAGTGCTCCGAACTCAGTTTGAATTCCCAGTTTCCGCGCCACAAAGCCATCCAGAAAATCGAGAAAAACAACAAATATAATGAGGAAAATAGCCACTATCAGGGTGTAATAGTTCTCTATTCTCAAAAGTGCTACGGTTATAAAGGCCAGAATAATCCTTAAAGTGGTTATTAAATTGGCTATATTAAATTTAACCTTCATTTTTCTTCACCAGACATCGAAAGATTGCAAGAGAAGTTCTCACTATCCTTTCAATTGCTCTTTTGTTTGTATAATACCCTCCTCTTTTCGATGTCCTCTGTCTTATTATAACAACATCCACGTCTGGATTTTCCTCAGCTTCAATTATAATTTTTTTCTCATCTGTTTTGCACAATTCTTTAAGCCTTTTCATAACTGAGGCGCTTATTTTCCCCCTTCCCTTTTCCTTCTCAAGCACCTCTGAAAGTTTCCCGGATTTTAGAATTATCACAGAGTACAAATATGGATATCTTTTGTTTTGAACCGAATTTATGGACACCTGAAATTGCAACCCTATTATCCAATCGGGTAAATCCTGTCCCCTGACAAAAAGTTTTGAATCCACCGGAACCATCCTTCCCTTTTTATCTTTTTTCAAAAAGAACTGGGGCGATATGATCAATGCTGGTTCATTTTTAAGGGCATAATAGGCTGTCATAAGGGAATCGAGCTTAATGTAAAGGTCAGAAGGAGCCCATATTCTCCTTGAACCTGAAAGGTATACCGCAAGGAAAATTACCGTGGCATCTATAAATAGATAAAATCCATCCTTTCCAAAAAATGACCTTGAAAAAACAGGAAGAAAAGCAAAGGCAAATATTCCAACGATAAAAACGGTCATCACCCTGGAAAAAAGGTTCATGGTAGAGAGTTTCCTGGCCCTCCTGGCTTTTTCAAAGGCCTTCAGAAACTCCTTTATGGTAACTTCTTTCCATTCCCTGCGCTGAGGGCTGAAGTCCTCTTCTATCTTTACCGATTTAACCCACATTAAAGCGGCAGAAAAGAGCAGAACCGGAACCCAGATGACAAAGCTTACCCCGGAAGTCTGAAGAACAAGGGTTAAGAGCGCCAGAAGAAAGCTAAGAGGTATTCTATACTTAATATCCAGCTCAAATATCTTCTTAATCATTTTCTATCTCCTCTGTTCCCCAGGCCTTCCAGTAAAGAGGACAGGCCCCTGCGCATGCCTCGCGAAACTGGCAATGCCTGCAGGTTTCCGGAAGATATTCCATTTCCCTGAAATGAAGGGCATCACTGGAAAACCATACCCTTTCAAAGCCCTGCTTCAGCATATTACCAACCTTTAAAGGATAACTGGAACAGGGCAGGACATTTCCCTCGGGGTCCACAGAAAGCAGTCCATGGCAGGCAGCGCACGATTTTCCCCCAAGGCCCTTCGCCACGGGATTGTAAATACAATGGGGAAGCGGCGAATACCATATAAATTCCACACCGGCCTCTGCCGCCTTCCTTTTTAATTTATCGATAAATTCTCCTATCTCTGTGTAGCGAAGCCACAGCTCCCGATGTTTTAATGCTTCCCCAACTGGAATAATAATATTGGCTGAAAATTTCTTTATTCCGATAGACTTAATGAACTCTGGATATTCGAGCATGGACTCCATGTTTTCCCTGTTTATAGTGGTGTTCGTATGAACGTAAATATCCCTATCAAGCAGGTGTCTTATACCTTCTACTGTTGCCTTCCAGCTTCCGGATTTGCCGGTGAGGGAATCATGAATTCTTTCAGAGGGAGATTCAAGGCTTATCTGAGCCGAGCCAAGTCCAGCCCGCGCGAGAGCTCCTGCCTTCGATGCGGTTATCAATGTCCCATTGGATATGAGGTTTACCTTTAACCCAATGGACCTTGCATATTTAATAAGTCTTTCCAGATCCTTTCTTAAAAGCGGTTCCCCGCCGGTAAAACTTATAAAGGGAAGCTTTGCTTCATTTTTTATTTTCCAGATAACCCTTTTTGCTTCGCGCGTGGAAAGTTCGGGACTTTCTTTCCAGGTCCGATAACAGAAACGACAGTCCAGATTACAACGCCAGGTTATGCTGAACTCGGACAGGACAGGGTAAGTGTAAAAATTTTTCTTATAGCCCTCAAATTCCGTGGCCACTACCGCGGTCTCCTCAAATTTCCCTTCTATCATTGTCTTAAGATCCCTCAGAAAATTGGTTACGTCCGAGGCCACCCTTTCCCCACCCTTCATTTCTATTTCCCTGAGTCCTCCTCCATCAAAAATATGCTTCATGAGTTTAACTGCCGTCTCATTAAGGGAATACACCTGATTTGGAGGAATTATAAGCACCCGGTCTTCCTCTCTAAAGAAAACAAGACCCTTTAATCTTCTGGAAAAATCCTCAGCCCATGCCGGTATCAATGTGCACCTCCAGAAACGCAGGCGCTATGACAGGCGGAATGGCAGGCGCTGTGGCAGGCAGAATGACAGGCGGAATGGCAGGCACTATGGCAGGCGGAATGACAGGCATCGTGGGAAAAGCACGCACTATGGCAGGCATCAGAACGAATAAAGCTGGCATAATCCGTGTGAACCGTATAGGTGGATGTCCTTGAGTTCCAGAAGGAATAAGTGGGATGACTGGAATAGGTAGAAGTAAAGTACGAATCCGGATCCCTTCCCCCAAAATAAAGTTTTCTGTAGTATTTCTTTGTAGCTTCAAGGTCACAATCCCAGCTCTTCTCAGAGATTGTATCGGCCATATCCTTCAGCAGAAACTCAACCCCTTTATTGTCAAGTCCCCCGTCAGGCTTCAGAGCCGCAAGGAAACTCTTTTCATAATAGGTGAGTCCCTGTGGAACTACAGGGGCAGATGCTATCCTGGGAGGTTCCTTGGAAAGAACCTCCACTGCTCCCTTCTTTTCAAGGGAAAGGGCAATGGCTGTAAGTATGGTATTTACGGAAGAACCCAGAAGAAACATTGCTTCTATTCGGTCAAGTTTCGCTATCTTGCCCTTTTTCCTGAAGGTCTGGGCCACTATCTTAGGGGGTACCCAATCGTCGCTTACCCACGAGAGGTCCCTTGCATGCTGAAGAACGAGCCTCCTTTTATACTCTTTCCTTGAAGCTATAGCGGCTGAAATTGCGAAAAGCAACGCAAATACGATGTAAATGGGTAGTCTGCTTCTAAAGCTCCCTTTCTTCCTGAAGGTTTTAACCCTGCCCGCGGCGGATTTAAGGGCAAAATAGCTGGCCGGTAAATACACCTGGATGAGCATCCCCTCCCTGGGCTGCAAATTTTCCTTATGAAAAAGTACAGAGAAATAATATTTTCCCTGAAATTTCTGGCCATAATACCTGATCCTGTAGTTCTGATTAACCCACTTCTCTGTCCTG
>JAMOUL010000411.1 GCA_027062035.1 Candidatus Aminicenantota bacterium
AAATCCCAGTTTTCCGAGCGTTGTTTTATCTAAAATGGAGAGAAAGGATGGTCCCACAAGTATGCCGGTAAGCAGATAGCCTGTTATCTGGGGGAATACCGTATTTTTGAGAATCTTTCCTCCGAAAAAGGAGGATAGTACCAGATATCCAAAGGCAGCAGTTGCCTTTGAGAGGAGAAAGCTTTCCTTGCCCGGCAACCTGGAAAGAAAATATCCGGTAATTATTAAAAAGAAGGTAATTATAAGGTAATAGATCATTTTCTTCTTTTTTCTTTAAAAAAACGTTTCAAAAGCTCTGCCGACTCCTTTTCCATTACGCCCTTTATTACCTCAAACCTGTGGTTGGCCCTGCTCAGGTCCATGGAAAACTTTGAAAACGCTCCCCCCTTTTCGTCAACTGCTCCGTAGATAAGCTTTCCTATTCTGGCATGGATCATTGCTCCCACACACATTGGACATGGTTCCTTCGTTACATAAAGTTCAACGCCATTCAGCCTGTAGTTGCCAAGTTTTCGGGCTGCTTCCCTCAGGACCAGAATTTCAGCGTGGGCAGTTGGATCGTTCAGGGCTATAGTTCTGTTGTGGCTCCTTGCTATTAACCTTTCCTGAAGTACCACAACAGCTCCCACAGGAACTTCCCCTTCTTCCATAGCCTGCACTGCTTCTTCCAGGGCTAAGGCCATCCAGGCATTCATAGGGCTATTTTACCATTAATTGACGTATAAAGAATTAAAACAGACATGAAGTTTGTCGGGGATGTTAGAATTAATATATGTTTGAAAGGCTTAGTGAGAGGTTTCAGCGCTTTCTAAAAACTGTCAGGGGCGAGGGAAGTCTTAATAGTTCCAATATGGAAAAAGCGCTAAGGGAAGTGCGCCTTGCCCTTCTGGAAGCTGACGTTAACTACAAAACGGTTAAAGAATTTATAGAAAATTTAAGGAATAGACTGGAGGGAGAGGAGGTTTCGAAATCCTTTACCCCCTATCAGGTGGTTGTAAAAATCGTTCAGGAGGAGCTGACCGGGCTTCTTGGAGGAGAGGCTGAGCCCATTAAAAAGAGTCCGGGAACTTCGGTTTACATGCTTGAAGGCCTTCAGGGAGCCGGAAAAACCACTACCGCTGGAAAGCTGGCTGGACATCTA
>JAMOUL010000412.1 GCA_027062035.1 Candidatus Aminicenantota bacterium
TAAGTCCCCCAGACTTTCCTTTATTAAAGCCTTCGAATATATATAATATGGTTCATCGGGAGCTATTTCCAACAACTTTTCTGTGTCCTTCAGGGCCTCATTATACATCTTTAATTTTAAATATAATCTGACTCTTAAATAAAGCGCAGTCTGGTCATCGGAGTAATGGGACAGATATTCATTTACATCTGCGAGGGCCTCATTATACATCTGAAGCTTCTCCTCTGCCCTGGCTCTTTCCCGGTAGGCTTTCCACAGATACGGGTCCTTCTGGACAGCCTCCGTAAAGGCAGCTATTGCTTCTCTGTATCTACCCTGATAGTACAGGTCCACACCATGATTAAATAGTTGCAGAGCTATGGAAACTGCGAGGAGAAAACTCATTCCAGCCTGTAGTTAGGAGCCTCTCTTGTAATAATTACATCGTGCACGTGACTTTCTTTAAAGCCAGCCGGGGTTATCTTTACAAATTGGGCTTTTTCCTTGAGTTCCTTTATGGTTCTCGCCCCTGCATATCCCATTCCTGAGCGAAGACCTCCCACAAGAAGGGGAACCATCTGCATTACAGAACCTCTATAAGGAACCCTTCCCTCAATACCTTCGGGGACGAGTTTGGCTTCATTGGTTTCTCCCTCCTGGAAATAACGGTCACGGCTCTTTCCCTTTTTCATTGCTTCGAGTGATCCCATACCTCTGTAAACCTTATAACTTCTTCCCTGGAAAAGAACAAGCTCTCCAGGGCTTTCATCTGTTCCTGCAAGCAGACTTCCTATCATTACAGAATCGGCTCCAGCTGCAATTGCCTTGGTTATGTCTCCCGAATACTTAATCCCGCCATCAGCTATAACCGGAACATCATGCTTGCTGGCCACTTCTGCGACCTGCATTATTGCGGTTATCTGGGGAACTCCTATTCCGGTAACTATCCTTGTGGTACATATGGATCCCGGACCCACTCCAACCTTTACAGCATCTGCACCTCTCTTTATCAGGGCTTCAGCTGCAGCTGCTGTTGCAATATTTCCTGCTACGATCTGAACATCAGGGAATTTATCTCTCAGTTTTTCAAGGGTTTCCAGGACCTTCATGGAGTGCCCGTGGGCAGTGTCAATAACAATGGCATCCGCCCCTGCATCCACAAGAGCCTTTGCCCTGTCCTCTGCATCCTTTCCAACACCTACGGCAGCGGCAACCATTGGCCTGCCAAGCTCGTCCTTGGATGCATTGGGATATTTTATTTTTTTCATTATGTCCTTTACCGTTATCAATCCCTTCAATTTAAAATTTTCATCCACCACAAGAAGTTTTTCTATTCTGTGCTCGTGCAAGAGACGCTTGGCATCTTCAAGACTTATTCCTTCCTTTACTGTAACAAGACCTTCCTTGGTCATTGCTTCCTTAACCTTAATGGAGTAATCGGTAATAAATCTTATGTCCCTGTTTGTAAGTATCCCGACGAGCTTACCCTCTTTATCGACGACTGGAACTCCGGATATTTTGTACTTTGCCATTATACTGGTAGCATGACTTATGGTATCATCAGGATGAACGGTAATGGGTCTGAATATCATTCCGCTTTCGGAACGTTTAACTCTATCCACTTCCTCTGCCTGCTCATCGATATCCATATTTCTATGAATTACTCCTATTCCTCCAAGCTGAGCCAGGGCAATCGCCATTTTAAACTCGGTAACCGTATCCATGGCAGCGGAAACTATGGGAATATTGAGTTTTATTTTTTTTGTAAATCTTGTTGAAACATCTGTTTCCGAAGGAAGAACTTCTGAATAATTTGGAAGGATTAAAACATCGTCAAAGGTTAAAGCTTCCCCTACTATTTTTTTCCCCTTATTATCATCCATGTTTCCTCCTTTTTTTCTTCTTCTTTTTAGAAACAACAGGTCTTGCCTTTGGTTGACGCTGGCGGGCCCTTATCCTTTCCATCTCCTCTTCTGTTATGGGCTCATAAAGGAAGATATATCTTACTGCATCTTCCTCTATTCTGTTTAACATCTGTGAAAACATCTCGAAACCTTCTTTTTTATATTCAACAAGGGGGTCCCTCTGTGCATAACCACGCAACCCTATACCTTCACGCAGGTGGTCCATCGCCAGGAGATGGTCCTTCCAGTACTTGTCTATAAGCTGGAGCATTACGAACCGCTCCATCTCCTTCATCGCTTCCCCTGCCCTTTCCCTCTTTGCCTCGTACCGTCTTATTAATTCTTCATATATTTTCTCTTCAAGCTCTTCTCTCGTAACGGAACTGCGGTCTATATCCAGATCATTAAGTGTAAAGGCAAAATGGTAATTTAACATTCTTTCCAGGGTATCCCAGTTCCATTCCGAAGCTGGAACCTTTTCCGGACAATTTTCATCTATTATCCATGCCAGTATATCTCTGATAATTTCCTTAATTTCAGGCCCAAGGTCCTTACCTTCCAGAATTTCTCTTCTCTTCCTGTATATAACTTCCCTCTGCTTGTTCATAACCTCATCGTATTCCAGAACGTGCTTTCTTATGGAAAAGTTCTGGGCTTCCACCTGTTTCTGGGCACGTTCTATTGTTTTTGAAACGAGCTTACTCTCAATAGGAACACCCTTCTCCATTCCAAGCCTTCTCATAAGGCCTGAAATTCTGTCAGAACCGAAGATTCTCATAAGCTCATCTTCTAAGGAGAGGTAAAATCTGCTCTCTCCAGGGTCTCCCTGCCTTCCGGCTCTTCCCCTCAACTGATTGTCTATTCTTCTACTCTCGTGCCTCTCGGTCCCGAGGATAAAAAGTCCCCCAAGTTCTATAACCTTCTTATGCTCTTCATCGGTTATTCTTTTGGCCTCTGCATACACCTTATCCCACTCTTCCTTGGATACAGCTGCAGGGTCCTTTCCCTTCTTTTTCAACATCTCTTTGGCCAGATATTCAGGGTTACCACCAAGTATAATGTCAGTCCCCCTTCCTGCCATGTTGGTAGCGACAGTTACAGCACCCAATCTGCCTGCCTGGGCTACGATCTCCGCCTCCCTCTCATGATATTTAGCGTTGAGAACAACGTGCTTTATTCTTCTCCTGGAAAGAAGGCGGCTAAGGTGTTCTGATTTTTCGATGGAAAGGGTACCCACAAGCACTGGTTGTCCCTTCTTATGAAGTCTTTCTATCTCCTCTACCACCGCTTCCCACTTCTCTTCTTCTGTCCTATAAACCACGTCAGGGTGGTCCTTCCTTATCATTGGCTTGTTAGTTGGAATTACCACCACATCAAGATTGTAAATTGCAGCAAATTCTGCGGCTTCTGTAGCTGCAGTACCGGTCATACCTGCAAGCTTTTTGTACATCCTGAAGTAGTTCTGGAAAGTAATGGAAGCCAGTGTCTGGTATTCCTGCTGGATCTTAACCCTTTCCTTGGCTTCCAGAGCCTGGTGAAGTCCCTCGCTATAGCGTCTACCAGGCATCAACCTGCCGGTGAACTCGTCGACTATAATAACCTTTCCGTCCTTTACTATGTAATCTTTATCCCGCTTGAAGAGTGTATGTGCCTTGAGGGCGTTGTAAACCATGTGTATGTAATCCATATTCCTTATGTCAAAAAGGTTGCCTACCTTCAGGGCCTTTTCAACCTTGTCTATACCCTCTTCTGTTAAGACAACCGTCCTGGTCTTCTCATCCACTTCAAAGTGAACATCCCTTTTTAGTGTCCTTACAATATCGTCTATTCTATAGTAAATGGAAGTCGATTCTTCAGAAGGACCTGAAATTATGAGAGGCGTTCTTGCCTCGTCAATTAGAATAGAGTCCACCTCATCGATGATGGCGTAATTGTAGCCTCTCTGGACTATGTCCTCTATGGAATATTTCATGTTATCCCTAAGATAGTCGAAACCGAATTCATTATTGGTACCATATGTTATATCTGCAAGGTAAGCTTCCTTTCTTGTGCATGGCACAAGTTTAGTGGTAAAACGCTCTTTGTTTTCCCATTCAACAAGGAAGGATGATTCGTGCTGAATAACACCTACAGTAAGCCCGAGAAGAAGATAAATGGGCCCCATCCAGAGAGCATCTCTCTTGGCAAGGTAATCGTTTACAGTAACAAGATGAACTCCCTTTCCCTCTCTGGGAGTTCCATCAAGGTCCCTTGCATCAAGAGCGTTCAGATATATGGGTAATGTTGCAGCCAGGGTTTTTCCTTCACCGGTTTTCATTTCTGCGATCTTACCCTGATGCAGGACTATTCCGCCCATAAGCTGGACGTCAAAATGTCTCATACCAACCGTTCTTCTGGCTACCTCTCTGACTATTGCAAAGGCTTCGGGCAGAAGATCATCCATGGATTCTCCATCTGCCAGTCTCTTTTTAAATTCTTCTGTCTTTGCCGCAAGCTGTTCATTGGTCAGTTTCTGAACCTCAGGTTCCAGGGCATTTATCTGTTGTACTATGGGCACTAATTTCTTTAACTCTCTTTCGTTTTTTGTACCGAATATGAGTTCGAGAACTTTATTAAACATCTAACCTCCTGGCCTCAATTAAAAATTTCATAAGCATATTAAATTTTATCATAAAAATAGGGTTTCCCATATTTCTGGCTTATATTTGTTACTGGTACTATTATTCTAATATGAGGGAGATATTTTTTATGCTTTTTGCACTTCCAGT
>JAMOUL010000413.1 GCA_027062035.1 Candidatus Aminicenantota bacterium
CGGGTAGGGCAGAGATTTTTATTGGTTTTTCACCCATGGGGTGGAAACCGGAGAAACCGCTGGAAATGGATCTTCCCTATTCGGAAAAGGATTTTAGAATCTTTTTGTTTAATCTGCCAGGGGGAGACCCTGTGGGTTATACTCAGATAGACCTCGGAGATTCCAGCGCCTTTTCGACCTATAGTGGGAACTGGGAGCTTTCATCCCTTGAAGGAAGGGTTGATACCCATGGGCCTCACTCGGCCAGGTATTTTGTGAGTTCCACAGCTCTTTCTTCTTCCCTTTTAATAAATCTTTTTAAGCCATCTACAAACCAATGGCTGGGCATGGCAGGAGCAATAGCTTCTTTCCTGGGGCTGACAGAGGATCCTGGAAAGGTTCCTGTTTTCAGTAGAGGAAAGCCTTCGAAAGGTGGGGACGAATGTCCGGAGGAAGAGAAGGATTGTAGTTCCGTTTCAGGGAAGTGGTGGGGAAATGACACTCTGTGGAGGTCAATCCTGGATGTGGCGAGAGCGGTTCTTTTCTACGATTATGATGGCAATCTGAGGCAGGAACCACGGAAGGTCCTGTTTTTTGCCGATATGGTTGAGGCTTTGGATAATTCCCCGGGGTTGATTCTTGCCAGCGGGAATCCGGTGGCACTGGATTGCGTACTTTCCAGACTGATTGGGTTTAAATGGCTGAACTTACCTTTGATTCTGGGATCTCTTTCAGACTCTTCCTTTGCCCTGTTTAAAGGAAAATGCGGGGATGTAAAGCTTGTTTCAGAGGACATCTTTCTCGGAGGAAACTTCGAGGAAATTTCGCCGATGCTTTCGCCCACCGAACCAGAAGGATGGGAAGGAAAGTTGCTGGAAAAATAGAAGGCTCAGGAGAAATCCATATTTATTTTATATAGCTTTAAAGAAAGTTCCTGCTGTTTTTTCCATTGTCCGAAAAGCCTTCCTTCTCCTGTAAGTTTTTCAATACTCCTTGCAAGTATTTTTCCAATGGGTCGTGGTTTTTCCCTGGCAAGAGGGGTAGCAGGTAGAGGAAGAAAATAATGGGCATGAATTCTTGCCCCCATTTCTGCCAGTCGCTTCATAAGGTCCAGGGTTTGTTTTTCATCCTCAAAAGGAAGACCGAAGATAAAGTCCACTTCGGGTCTGAAGCCAGCTTTAATTGTTGCCTCAGTGGCTTCTATAATGTGACTTATTCTATGTCCTCTCTTCAGAAGGCGCAGGGTTTCTTCGCTTCCGCTCTGTGCTCCAAATATTATTCTTTCGTTGGCCAAATATTTTCTTAACTCTTTTAGAAGCTCAAATGTTATGTGTTCCGGTCGGAATTCCGAAGGAAATGAGCCAAAATAAAAATTCGCCCCCGGAAAACGACGCCCTAATTCCTGAAAAAGATAGATGACCCCATCAGAATTTGCTCCACCCCGGCCTCCATAGGCAAGACCATTGGGAGTAATAAACCTGATGTCTTTTATTCCCCTGTTCACAAGTTTCTCCACCCAGAAAATTATGTTCTCTGCAGAGCGGTGTCTCATTTTTCTTCCGAAGATCCTGGGGGTCTGGCAGTAAGCACACAGGAAGGGACAGCCACGGGTTATTTCAATAGGTATGGGGAGATTTTCGGAGAAGGGAGCGTATTTTTCTATTTCCACCCCTTTACATATGGTTCCAGGATGGTCCTTCCACCAGAGACAGGGCGGGGGTTCCTTTTTTCCTTCGAGAAAGCCGAGTAAATCCAGTATATATTCCTCTGCCTCCCCTGCAAACACGAAGTCGAAGCCCATGTGAAGAGCGTGGAGAGGAAGGCCTGTTGCGTGAGGGCCACCGGCTATTTTTATCACCCATTTTGGTATTTTTTTTAGAAGGTCATGCACTCTCTCGAATTCTGTGGACTGAAAGGAGAATAGAAGGACGTCACCCTTATTTAACTGTGAGAGGGAATCCAGTATTTTGATTTTGCCCTTAGCGGCTGAAATTATGGGAGAAAAAGAATACCTGTTCTCCCTTGTTAACAGGGCAAAAACCCTCACTTTACATAGCCGAGGGATTTGAGCATCTTTAACTGTGCGGCGTTCCTTTTACCTTCCCTTTTCCCTATGAAGGGTTTTATCTCATCTTCGTACTGTTTCAGGACCTTCATCATTTTTGCGGTGAATTGATTGAAATTAACCGGATGAATGGCGGCTCTGTCCGATGATAGATTGAAAAAGAGAAACTGGTTCTTTTCCGGTGTATGTATAAGCTGGAAGGCGTTTTCTATTACAGAAAATCTATCGAAAAAGGCTTCTGGTTTGAAGGTTTGAAGGAAAAGCCGGGGGTGTCCCTTCTGATTCAGAAGATCAATTCCCCTTACCTGATGAGGAGAAGAAATATGGGTCAATTTTAACACTGTAGGAAAAACATCCATTATAGAGCGAAGCTCTGACCTCTCCCCTGCTTTTTTTCCGGGAGATAAAAGTAATAGGGGTATTCTTGTATACAGGGCATTGAGGAAGTGAATATGACCCTTGTGGGCTTTCCATTCTCCAAGTCCTTCTCCGTGGTCAGCCAGAATTATCATGTATGTATTCTCAAGCAATCCTCTTTTTTCAAGTTCGTTGTACATAATTTTAAACTGGGAATCCCAGTATTCCACTTCCTTTTTATATAACCAGTGGGCTGCAGCCGGCTTCAAAAAGACCCTCGGTCTTATTTCTCCGATCCCCTTATCATCCAGCTTTAAGGTGAATGTTATTTCCCTCTTCCTTTTGTTGTTCAGGGGATAGCGGGTATCACCGGCGTCAACGCCATAGAATGCCTTGTTTTCCAGTGCACTGGTTAATTTTACGGTTACCTTTACCACTTCTCCTGGCTCTCCATGGATAAAAAACAGTTCCTTTTTAAGAAAGCACACATCTCCCACCTTTTTCCCGTTTACAAACACCTCTCCATCCGGTTCCACCCATGGAGGAGCATAGGGTTCATGTGGATCAGAGTAATGAATCCAGAGGAAGAAGGGGGATTTCAAGTTCTTGAGCATTGGCAAAAGGGCCTCATTTATTTCCCCTGCGGTTCTCCACCACCTTGTCGGTGGAAATTTATCATTGTAAAAATCAAAACCTCTATTAATTCCGGTTGAAGCCTGTACAGTTCCCAGCGAGACGATACCCATGGTAAGGTACCCCTTTCTTTTAAGTACCTGTGCCAGGGTTTCCGTTCCACCCTTAAACTCCATATTATTATTTAGTACGCCAAGTTCCCATGGATATTTTGATGTGAAAAGGCTAAGATGTGCGGGAAGTGTGATTGGGATCGTGGTAAATGTGTTTTTAAAATAAATCCCCCTCTTTTTCAGGGAATTAAAAAATGGAGCGTTTGCGCCACCAAGGTCTTCTCTTAGGGTGTCAACTACCACTATTATAATGTTCGGGCGGGACTTTTTCAGAAATAAAAAGTACCCACCTCCGGCTAAAACAGCCAGTATTATCGCAACAATTATAGCTTTTCTCATGTATACAATTTTAACACTGTGGGCAATGAGTAAATAAATTACAAATAGCCAAGGGATTTCAGTTCCTTCAGGTATTTCTTAAAGGAAGAGCGCCCCGGCTTGAGGTGGAATCTTCGATTATACTCAATGTTTGTTTTTAAAAGAAGGAAGAGTTTTTGCTTTAAATATCCCGACAGTACGGGGTCGGAGAAATAGAGATTATATCTTTCACCGGGGTCTTTGTTCAGATCGTAGAGTTCTTCTCTCCCGAGGTTATAGTAAAATTTTGTGTTTCCGTTGAATAAGGCAAGATTAAACCTGTGGGAAATGGTGCGGGAGTAGAGCCATCTTTCAGGAAAAGAGAAGGGTTTTCCCATGAGCAGTGGGGCAAAACTTATGCCCTGAGGGGAGAGCCCGGGCTTTATTCTCAGGAGTTCATATAGAGTTGGAGCAAAATCCACATTGCTAAATGTAATTTTGTCTACCTGCCGGCCTTCCTTCTGGCCAGGCATTTTTAACAGAAAGGGAATGTGAATCATTTCTTCATAATTTGTTGTGTTATGACCGAATTTCATGTGCTCAAAGAAGGCCTCGCCGTGATCTGCTGTAATTATAATTATTGAGCTCTCGTACAGGCCCGCGTCTTTAATGGCATCCAGTATTTTTCCAACCAGGTAATCCCCGTAGTAGAGATTATTGAGATAGCAATTGTAGAGCCATTTCACGAACTCCGGAGGTGGATTCAGTTCCCTTTCATATTTTCTCTTGGATTTTTCCACATTAGATTGCTGATAGTCCAGGGATGAAACCCTTTTATAAAAGTCAGGTGGAGGGTTATAGGGCTCATGTGGGGGAAGAAGGTGTATATAAACAAAATTAGGTTGTTCGGTTTTCAGCTTCTTCAGGGCTTCAAGCATAAGGGGTTCTTTCATGGTGGACGAGTTTATTCTTCCCCTTTTACCTATATAAATAGCTTTATGGAAGCGTTCTGCGAGTCCTATATTTACAGGAACGACGCTACCGGTTATCATCACGGTGTAATAACCACTATTTCTCAATTCGTCCGGAAGAGTTCTGAGGTTAGAGCCAATGGCGTCCTGAATTAATCTAACCCCGTGGGCTTCGGGATACAAACCCGTCATGAAGCTCGTAACACTGGCAGAAGTATAAGGTGCTGAGGAGTAAAATCTCTCGAAGGAAAAGGAATCTTGAGCGAAACTGGAGATGTTGGGAACAAAATCCGGGAGGTTTTTTACCTCTTTATAACGGGCGGCATCCAGCACAATAAAGAAGATATCCGGCCTGGATTTAAGACCAGTATTCCTTTTTTCCGGTTGAATTTTATTTTTTAAAATCGGTTCCCCCTCCAGCTCTATGGTTTTCCACAGGAGTCGCGATAAGGGATTTGAAGAGAAAAAGGATAGGGTTATTCCGATAATTTGATTTTCAGGCAGGTTAAAGCTTAGCGTTTTTATCACATCCTTATACTCCGTAAGGGAGAGCTTCTCTTTTTTTAAAAGCCTCCCACCTGTTGTCGTTATCTTAATTTCTACCCTTTCATCGTTTCTATTTCCCCGTCTTCCTCCAACCTTTCTAAACTTAAGGTGCAATGATGAAGTGCCGCCAGCTTTACTATAGAAAGAGATGGAAGAGTTTGGAGGCTGGATTAAGCCCTTATTGCTCTTCTTAAAGAAGGGTTGCTCCGGGATTAAAAAACGCAGTCTTTTTATACCTGCGAGAAAATGGGGTTTTTCCCATTTGTATTTTTCGTAAAATTGCTTATCCTCTTTCCCTATTTCAAGTAAAAGGAAATTTTCTCCCTTAAGCAGGTCATTGTTTTTTAGTTGTATTGTGACCAGTTTTTCCTCCGGGGTTGTCCTGATTGTCGCTATTTTTTTACCCCTTATACTGAATGAGATTTTAATGCTTTCCTTTTCCCTGTAAAATATTCCGCTTTTTATAAAGAACGAAAGATAAAGGTCCCTTTCAGAAAAGTGAAAAAACCGGATTTTTGCCAGGGGTGAGGTCATAAATACGTATTTCCCGGAGGGTCTCCAGCCTTCAAAGAAATTGTAGAATGCTCGTTCCGGTCGAATTTTTATATCTGAAGATTCTCTTGAGAAGTTGTACCAATCCAGGTCTTTCAAGAAATCTTGTCGGCTAACCTTTCTTCC
Organism: Candidatus Aminicenantota bacterium; assembly: GCA_027062035.1. Lineage (GTDB taxonomy): Bacteria > Acidobacteriota > Aminicenantia > S016-38 > S016-38 > S016-38. The sequence goes on from JAMOUL010000413.1 coordinate 5,640, forward strand.
CTTGCAGCCAGAAAATATAAGCAGGATGGTTAAAAAAACTACAAACTTCTTCATGGATGCTTTTATAATAATATCATCCTTGACAAAAAGCTTCTCCTTCACTAATATTCCCTTCTATGGAAATTTTTGTGGCTAAGGAATCGGGATTCTGCTTTGGAGTAAGACGAGCAGTAAAAATAGCCTGTGAGGCACGGGAAAAGTGGGGGACGGTTTATACTTACGGTGAGTTAATTCACAATAAACAATATGTTGAAAAACTGGAGCAGCAGGGAATCAGGGCAGCTGAGTCAATAGAGGATATCCCGGAGGGTGCCGTGGTGATAATACGTTCCCATGGTATTTCTCCCCAGGAAGAGGAAAAGCTCAGAAGGCGCTTTAAGGTTATAGATGCCACATGTCCCTATGTAAAGAAATCCCAGAAATTCGCATCCAGGTCTGTGAGAGGGGGTACGGAACTGGTTATCTTTGGGGATCGCTATCATCCTGAAATAAGGGGAATCCTTGGTTATACTCAGGGATCCGGAATTGTAATTTCAGACCCTGAAGAAGTCCTGAAGCTTTCCTATACCCCCAAAAGGGCGGTTATTTCCCAGACCACCAATGACCTTGAGGATTATAAACGGTTTGTGGGGAACCTTCTCGAAACGACGGAGAAACTAACCGTCTACCAGACCATATGTTCCTCCACCATAGAAAAGCATCGGTCAGCAAAGGATATAGCATCAAGGGTGGATCTGATGCTGGTAATAGGGGGAAAGCACAGCTCAAACACCAGAAAACTTTTTAAGGCCTGCAAGAACATTCAACCCAATACCTATCATATAGAGACAGCGAAGGAACTGGATTTGATAGAATGGGAAAATTGTGAGAGAATAGGGATAACAGCAGGAGCTTCGACTCCTGACTTTATTATAGAAGAAGTGGTGGAAAAAATTAAGGAGGGCAAAAATGGAAGAGGAAAAAAGGAGCGCTGACGAAGATTATGAAAAGCTGCTCGAAGAGTACAAATTCCAGCTCCCAACCAGTGGAGAGATAGTAAAGGGAAAGATCCTTGAGGTCAGAGACAAAGAAGTTATTGTCGATATAGGTTCCAAAATAGAAGGTGCCATTCCCCTCGAGGAATTTACCAACTGGAAAGGAGAGGTTGAGGTTAATCCCGGAGACGAAGTTGAAGCCATTGTGGAAAAACCATCTTCCAGGGAAGGCTATATTCCTCTTTCCAAGAAAAAGCTTGAGGTAAAAAGGGCTCTTGAGGAGATAAATAAGGCCTTCAGAGAGGAAAGGCCGGTAGAGGGAACCATTGTAAAAAAGGAGAAAAAAGGCTTTCTGGTGGAAATTCAGGGAGTTAGAGCGTTTCTCCCGGGGTCCCAGCTTGAAATAAGGCCTGTAAAAGAAACCTATAAATATATAGGAAAAACCTTCCCCATGAAGGTTCTTGATATAAGAAAGACCAGAAACGCAATTTCAATAATAGTTTCAAGGCGGGTTCTTATAGAAGAGGAACTTAAAAAGAAAAAGGAAGAGGCGCTATCGAGGATAAAGGAAGGAGAATGGATCAAGGGAATTGTAAAAAATATAACTGATTTTGGGGTGTTTGTGGATCTGGGAGGGATAGACGGACTCCTTCCACTTAGCGAGATTAGCTGGGGCAGGGTATATGACCCAAGGAAATTCTTTGAGGAGGGACAGGAAATAGAAGTTCTTGTTCTTAAATTTGATCCCGAAAAGGAGAAAATAACCCTGGGTTATAAACAGAAAATGCCTGATCCCTGGGATGGTATCGAGGAAAAGTACAAAAGGGGAGACAGGGTTAAAGGCAGAGTGGTAAGCTTAACTGAATTTGGAGCATTTATTGAGCTGGAGAAGGGAGTGGAGGGTTTGGTAAGAAATAGAGAGCTTAGCTGGGCCGAGCACATAAAGGATCCTCATCAGATAATGAGTGAGGGAGAAATTGTAGAAGTGGAAGTTCTGGATGTAAACCCAAAGGAAAGGAAAATAGCTTTGAGTTATAAGAGGACGTTGCCCACGCCCCTTGAGATTTATTCTGCTACCCATAATCCCGGCGAAATCGTAAAGGGAAAAGTTAAGGATATAAAAGATTTTGGTGCGTTTATAGAGCTTGAACCTGGAGTGGAAGCACTCCTCAGAAAATCAGACTTTGCCTGGGAAAGGATTGAAGATCTGAAGGAACACATGAAGGAAGGCGAAGAAATAGAGGTGAAAATTCTGGAGATAAACCCGAAGGAAGGAAAAATAAGGGTTAGCAGAAAACACCTTATGGAAGACCCCTTCGAAAAATTTGCTGAGGAACATGCGGAAGGGGAAGAACTGGAAGCTACCGTTGTGGAGAAAACAGAAAAGGGACTTATTCTTGAGTTGGTTCCCGGTGTAACAGCGTTTATAGGAAAACCCAAGAAGGAAATAAATATAGGAGACACGGTAAAGGTTCAGCTGGTAAACCTTGACAAGGATCGCAGGAAGCTCAGGGTTATCCCCTCGAGGGAGAAACGGGAAAAGAAACCCAAGAGGAGCGGGAAGAAGATAGATGTTAAGGAAGCCAAGAAGCCAACCCTTGGAGATATTCTTCCTGACGAATTAAAAGACCTCAAAAAATGAAGTATATTTACACCCCCTGGCGGTGGAAGTATATCAAAAAGGCCATTAAAGGAGACGAGGCCTGCATCTTTTGTGAGGCTCAGAAAAAGAGCGATGAAGAAGCCCTTATCCTTTACAGGGGAAAGCATAACATAATAATAATGAACCTTTATCCTTACAATAACGGCCATATTATGATAGCTCCCAGGGAGCACATCTCCAGCCCGGACGATGCAAAACCCGAGGTGCTTTTCGAAATGTCTTTACTGGCCCAGGCATCCATAAAAACACTGAGAGAACTGTTCTCTCCCCATGGATTTAACATTGGGATGAACATCGGGCGGACAGCAGGGGCCGGAGTGGTTGACCATTTTCATCTTCATGTGGTGCCGAGATGGGATGGGGATTCCAATTTTATGGCGGTCTTCTCAGACACCAAAGTAATAGCCCTTGAAGTCAGGGAGGTGTACAACAGGCTCAGGGAGCCACTAATAAGGCACATCCAAAATTTGACAAAGATAGACTAAGATTATTTTATAAGAACCTTGAAAATTTCTTCAAGATGTTCTATAATAATTTATGTTAAAACCTGAGAGGAGGTGAAAAATGGGAAAAATAATTGGGATAGACCTTGGAACCACCAACTCTGTTGTAGCAGTTATGGAAGGTTCTGAAGTAAAGGTCATACAAAATCAGGAAGGACAGCGTACCACTCCTTCTGTGGTGGCTTTCCTTAAGGATGGACAGATCCTCGTGGGTCTTCCCGCCAAGAGACAGGCGATTACCAATCCTGAAAACACAATCTTTTCTATAAAAAGGTTTATGGGAAGACGGTACGAGGAAGTTCAGGAAGAGATAAAGATGGTTCCCTATAAAGTGGTAAAGGGACCACATGACGATGCCAGGGTGGAGGTAATGGGAAAGGTTTATTCTCCCCCTGAGATTTCTGCGAAGATCCTTATGAAACTAAAGGAAGCAGCGGAGGATTATCTGGGAGAAAAGGTAACAGACGCTGTGATAACAGTTCCTGCCTATTTTAATGATGCTCAGAGACAGGCTACCAAGGATGCCGGTACAATTGCAGGACTGAACGTCAGAAGGATAATAAACGAGCCTACAGCAGCGGCTCTTGCCTACGGACTGGACAAGAAGAAGGATCAGAAGATAGCTGTTTACGATTTCGGAGGAGGAACCTTTGATATTTCCATACTTGAAATAGGAGAAGGGGTTATAGAGGTTAAGGCAACCAACGGAAACACGCATCTTGGAGGAGATAACATAGACCAGCGAATAATAGACTGGATGGTGGAGGAATTTAAGAAGGAACACGGCATAGACCTCAAGCAGGACAGGATGGCTCTGCAGAGACTTAAGGATGCGGCGGAGAAGGCTAAGATTGAACTATCATCTGCCCTTGAAACCGAAATAAATCTTCCCTTTATTACTGCTGATGCCTCCGGTCCCAAACACCTGGTTATGAAGCTTACAAGGGCCAAACTGGAATCCATGATAGAAGACCTTCTGCAGATGACCCTTGAGCCCTGCAGGCTGGCACTGGAAGATGCAGGACTGAAACCGGAAGATATAGATGAAGTAATTCTGGTTGGCGGTTCCACCAGAATACCCAGGGTACAGCAGCTTGTAAAGGATTTCTTTGGAAAGGAACCCAATAAGAGTGTTAACCCAGATGAAGTTGTTGCAGTTGGTGCTGCTATTCAGGGTGCTGTGCTTGCCGGCGAGATGAAGGACATTCTCCTGCTGGATGTTACACCTCTTTCCCTGGGCGTGGAGACCCTTGGTGGAGTCATGACCAAGATAATCCCGAGAAATACCACAATCCCCGTGAAGAAGAGCGAGATCTTTACTACTGCCGAAGACAATCAAACTTCGGTGGAGATACATGTTCTTCAGGGTGAAAGGGAAATGGCAAAGGATAACAGGTCACTGGGGAAATTTATTCTTACAGGAATTCCTCCAGCTCCAAGGGGTGTTCCCCAGATAGAGGTGACCTTTGATATAGATGCCAACGGAATTCTCAACGTATCAGCCAAAGACCTTGCGACAGGTAAACAACAGGGGATTACCATCACAGGAAGTTCAGGGTTAACCCAGGAAGAAATAGACAGAATGGTTAAGGAAGCAGAGGCACATAAAGAGGAGGATAAGAAGAGGAGAGAACTCATAGAACTCAGGAACAGAGTGGATGGACTTTCCTATGAGCTGGAAAAGCTCCTTAAGGAAAACAAAGAGAAGCTCTCTTCTACTACAGTGAGCGAGGCAGAGAAGGCCCTTACGAAGGCGAAGGAAGCCCTCGAAAGTCAGGATAGATCTGCTCTGGAATCAGCCCTTGATGCTTTAAATAGAGCAAGCACAAATATAGCCAAGGAATTGTACTCCAAGACCCAGGCCCAGCAGCAGCCAGAGGAAGGTCAGGATCAGACTGGTTCTCAGACCTCCACAGGAGGAGAGGCTGGTGATGACGTTATAGATGCGGAATATGAGGAAGGAGATTAATCTTTATCGAGGTCCATACTTGAAGAGGGGAGGGATTCTCCTATAAGAACAGTAAATCTTCGGGAGAATTCCCTCTCCCCTATTTTAACGTATACAAGGATATTTGCCTGCCCGGGAGATAGGAATCCGAACTCATGGGTAGCCACCTTTGCTCCGCAGACCTTTTCGTCCATTTCGTTTTTGTCCGTTTCGAAGCCTTTATACCAGTAGATCCACCTAAGGGTGGCACATTCGTATTCAATGTTAAAAAATACGTAGGCCACTACCGAAAGAGGGGCCTTTCCCTTCCTTGTTGAAATATCTATATCCACATCGGAGAGAGTTCTTGTTGAGCATGAGGAAGAGAAAAGAAAGACCAGAATTATTAGAGCGAAAAGAGCCAGTTTTCTCATAAATTAATTTTACATTAATTTGACTAAGAATACCCATGGTGGCATACTAAATTTGTGGAGATAGGTACATTAATTTACATTGGTATCGGAATAGTTACGATATTTCTTATCTATAAATTTATGCCCAAACAATGGCTGGATATTAATAAACTTATATCCTTCCTTTTCGGTGAAAGGGAAGCAAAGCTCAGAATGGCTAAAAAAGCTGAAAAGGAAGGGGATGTAGAAAGAGCGGGCAGGCTCTATCAGGAGATCAATGAATTCGAGAAAGCAGAAAAGATCTATATTGAGGGAGGGCTTCCCAGTAAAGCTGCAGAGATGTACGAAAAGGCCGGAAATTTTGAAAAGGCAGCCCAGATATATCATAGCTACGGGAACTTCCAGAGGGCAGCAGATATTTATATGAAGAAATTAAATGACCTCGAGAGGGCAGCCAGGGTGCTTCTGGATTCCAATAGATACCAGGAAGTGGCAGAACTTTACTTTCAAAATCAGCGCTGGAAAGAGGCTGGAGAGCTTTATGAAAAAATAGGTTTCTTCATTAAAGCGGCAAACTGCTTTGAGCAGGTAGGGGATTACGAAAGGGCAGCCAGAAATTATGAGAAGTGGTTTGAACAGAACTACTCTTTCGAAATGGGGGAATTTGGAGACAGGGAAAAGAAAGTTTTGAGGAGAGCTATAGAACTTTACGTTAAGAACGGAGATTATGGAAGGGCGCTACAACTTGCAAAGGCGACTAAATGGTATGCACTTGCAGGACAGCTGGCCGAGAAAGCTGGAAATCTTGAAGAGGCAGCGGGGTTTTATGAAGAAGCAAGGCAGCTGGAGAAGGCTGCCAATGTATATAGAAAACTGGGAGACGAGAACAGAGCCGAAATTTTACTGGGGGAGTATCTCCTTTCTCAGGGAAAGCAAAAGGAAGCTGCAGAACACTTCGAAAGGGGGAAGGACTACGCGAGGGCGGCTGAGCTTTATGAGTGGAATAAGGATCCATATAGGGCCGCAGTGTGCTATGAAAGAGATGGACATCTTTCAAAAGCCGGAGAATTATATATGGTCGCAGGGGCTCTGGAGGAAGCTGTAAAGGCATTCGAACAGGCTGAGGAATATGATAAAGCAGCAGAGGTTATAAAGGAGATAGCAGACAAGGAGAGAGAGGAGATAAAGAAAGAAGAACTTTACAGAAGGGCAGTAGACCTTTATAAAAGAGCCAGAAAATGGTTCGAGGCAGGAAGCATTGCTTATTATTATCTTGATGATCCGGACCTGGCAATAGAATATCTGCAAAAGGTTGACCCTGATGACCCCAACTTTGATAAGGCAAGCTATATGCTCGGGAAATTGTTCTTTGATAGAAAGGAGTATGATATTGCTGAGGAAAGGTTTAAGGCAGCTCTTAAGGACGCTCCGATTTCCAAAACCAACCTGGATATTTATTACAAACTCGGTATTATAGCCGAGGAGAAGGGAGAGTATAGAAAGGCCTATCAGATATTTAAATCGGTGACCAGTTTTGACATCCATTATCTTGATGCCAAGGAAAGGATGGAGAAGCTTTCTTCCACAGTACAGGAGCTTCAAAAACTTGAGTTCATGGCATCAGCTCCAGGAGACAGGTACAAGATATTGAAGGAGATCGGAAAGGGAGGAATGGGAACCGTTTATAAAGCAGAGGATAGGCTTCTTAACAGGGTGGTTGCGTTAAAACTTTTAAAGCCAACTTTAAATCTCAATAAGAGAGCCTTTGAACGGTTTATAGCTGAGGCTCGTACCGCTGCCAAGCTTTCCCATCCCAATATTGTTATTGTTTATGATGTGGGTAAATTCAACGATAAGTTTTTTATAGCCATGGAATACCTGGAGGGAAAAACCCTCCTGGAATATATGCGGGAGAAGGGAGGATTTACCATACGGCAGGTCCTGTTTATAGCTTCAAAGCTTTTCTCTGCTCTTCAATATGCTCACAAAAACGGGGTAATACACAGGGACATAAAACCACAGAATATAATGCTTACCAAGGAAAGGAAGATAAAGGTCATGGATTTTGGCCTGGCGGTTCTTGCATCTGAGATAGAAAAGGAAAAGGGCAGGATTACAGGTACCCCATTTTACATGTCACCGGAACAATGTAGGGGTCTGAAGGTGGATGCCCGGAGCGATATTTATTCTGCAGGGGCTACCCTTTATCATCTTCTGGTAAGAAGACCTCCCTTCAATGCAAAGACCCGGGAGGAGATAATCAGGAAACAGATCGAAGAACTTCCCACCCCGCCTTCAGCCTTCAGAAAGGATATTCCTGCGGAGCTTGAGGATTTTATAATGAAATGTCTTGAAAAGGAAAGGAATAAAAGGTTTCAGAGCGCTGGAGAAGCTCTGGAAGCCATTAAATTAATGTCCAAGAAAATATTGTAAAGGGAGGAAACAATGGCAGGAAATGATGAAAAAGAGAAAAAACTAAAAGCCGCGATGGATTATATAGAGAAGACCTTTGGAAAGGGGTCTATAATGAAGCTGGGGGAAAGGGGAGCCCATGTTAAGGTGGATGTAATTCCATCTGGAAGCATAAGTCTGGATGCAGCATTGGGAATAGGGGGCTTTCCCAGAGGTAGAATTTCAGAGGTTTATGGTCAGGAAGCTTCTGGAAAAACCACCCTCGCCCTTCATGCTATAGCAGAAGCCCAGAGACTGGGAGGAAAGGCTGCATTTATTGATGCCGAGCATGCCCTTGATCCAACCTACGCAAGCGCTCTGGGGGTTAAAGTTGATGAATTACTTATCTCTCAGCCGGATTATGGAGAACAGGCGCTTGAGATTGCAGAAATCCTTGTAAGAAGCGGAGCTGTAGACATAATCGTAATAGACTCGGTTGCAGCCCTTGTTCCAAAGGCTGAACTCGATGGCGATATGGGAGATTCCCATATGGGACTCATGGCCCGACTCATGAGTCAGGCTTTGAGAAAACTTGCGGGAATAGTCAGTAAATCCAATACTTCTCTTATTTTCATAAACCAGGTAAGGGAAAAAATAGGGGTATTTATGGGGAATCCTGAAACCACCCCGGGTGGAAGAGCGCTTAAATTTTATTCTTCTGTCAGGCTGGAAGTTAGAAGACAGGCTTCGATAAAACACGGAGATCAGGTGGTTGGAAATATGGTGAGGGTAAAGATCGTTAAGAATAAGCTTGCACCTCCATTCAGAGAGGCTATTCTGGAGCTCGTTTATGGAAAGGGGATAGATCGGATAGGAGATATTCTGGATGCGGCTGTAAGTGTGGGGCTTGTTGAAAAGGCGGGTTCCTGGTATTCCTATAAAAAGGAAAGGCTGGGACAGGGCCGTGATAATGTAAAGAAAATTCTTGCATCGCAGCCAGAGCTATTGAAGGAGCTTGAAGAAAAGGTAAGGGAAAAGCTCGGGCTTACTTCAGAAGCTCAGCCTTCTGAAAGCTCCTCCTGATGGAGAATTCCTGCATATTAAGGCCCCATTCACCGTCCACAATTTTGTTTGAAAGGGCCCAGCCCACAGCAGGACCGAACATGAATCCGTGTCCGCTCATTCCTCCTGCAATGTAGAAGCCTTCAATTTCAGATTCGTCCACTATTGGGTTTCCGTCAGGAGTCATGGTGTAAGAACCCGCCCATTGCCGTAACACCTGGGCGTCTGCCAGTTCAGGAATTACCCTTGCCATTCTGTAGCTCATTTCCTTTAAAAACTCGAAGGTGGAATCAGTTCTTTTCCCGGGCACATTTGGGACAGGGGTATAGCAGCCGATTATCTGGCCATTTATTCTCTGCTGGAAGTAACCTCCATCCTTTCGGTAGTCCACAATCATTGGAATGGATTCCATTTTCCAGCGCCTGGTTATGAAGGCCTCATGCCTTTCAGGATACAGCGGCAGGTCCAGACCGGCCATTTTGCCTACTTCCTTTCCCCATGGGCCTGCAGCGTTGATTACCACATCCGAGAAAAGCTTTTCTCCTCCTTCGAGAACGACTCCCTTTACCGATGCATTCTCAACCATAATATCCACTACCCTTGCCCTTCTTCTTACCTCCCCTGTTCGGGAGATTCCCATGGCGAATCCTCGAATTACCGCAAATGGATATGCCTGGCCGTCCTGAGGGGAATAGGCGCCCCCAATTAATCCTTCAGCATCAATTCCAGGAACCAGCTTTTTTACTTCCTTCGCGTCGATAAAATAAACTTCGAGTCCCTGTTTCCTCTGGATTTCAATGGCCTTTAAGAATTTTTTCTTCTGTTCCTCGGTGAAGGCTAAAAAAAGGTATCCTGACTTTTCAAATTCAACAGAAAACCCGAACTCCTGGTCCATCCGTGCAAAAAGCTCTACCGATTTCATTGCCAGCTTTATTGAGCAGGGGGTGGAGAACTGTTGTCTTATTCCGCCAATACATCTTCCTGTGGAACCAGCTCCGATTTCGTCCTTTTCGAGTACAATTACCCTTTTTCCTTTTTTTGTTAAATAATACCCTGTAGCAAGCCCTATAATTCCTCCACCAATTATTATTGCATCCCAGGATTTCATATATCCATTCTAAACTTTTCTTGAAAAGGAAAGCAATTTTGTTTATATTTTCCCTTGTGAAAAAGAAAGGTGGATTTTATTTGTTTATTTCCTGGTTGATACCGGGACTCGGGCATTATCTTCTGGGAAGAAAGAAGGAAGCTGTGGTTCTTTTTCTCTCCATAGTATATTTCTTTGTTCTTGGATTGTTACTCGGCGGCAGGTTTATTGGACCCAACGAGGGTTCGCCCCTGACCATTTTTCTTACATTTTCCCAGTTTGGAAACGGTATCCTGTTTTTCCTGGGCAAGCTTATGGGATGGGGTTCACAGGTTACAGTTTCATGGTCCAGTGATTATGGGACCTTTTACCTTATGGGCGGGGGTCTGATAAATTACCTTATTGCCGTCAGAGCCTTTGAACTTGCGGAGGGAATAGAGAGATGAAGAGCTATTTACTTATCCTGCTCCTGTTTTCCATCCCTGCATCCGTTGATCTTGCGATCATAAGAAAGGAAGGTAAAAGGGAGAGATTGATATATGGCGTGAAGTCCTTTCTCTGGATGGTGGTCGCTTCTATACTTTTTGGATGGTTTATGTACATACTGAGATGAGAAGGAATTGCGGAAGTTTAAGGCTGGAAGACTCTGGCAGTGTTGTATTGGTTAAAGGCTGGGTACAGAGGGTAAGGGACCTGGGAGGACTGATTTTTGCGGACATAAGGGACAGGAGCGGCATTGTTCAGGTGGTGGGAGGAAAGGAGCTGAAGGACCTCCGGCCGGAGTGGGTGGTTGAAATAAGGGGAAAGGTCAGGGAGAGGGAGTCCAGAAATCCGGAAATACCCACAGGGGATGTGGAAATAGAGGTAGAGGAAGTAAAGATACTAAATTCCTCAAAAACACCGCCCTTTCACATCCTTGACGAAATTGATGTTTCTGAAGATGTGAGGCTTAAGTATCGGTATATAGACCTCAGAAGGCCCTCCATGCAGAAAAACCTTATTCTCAGACACAGGATGGCAATGGCCGCCAGGAAGTATCTGGATTCCCTGGGTTTTCTTGAGATAGAGACACCTGTGCTTACAAAATCCACTCCTGAGGGTGCAAGGGATTTCCTTGTTCCTTCCAGAAATTATCCTGGAAGGTTTTATGCACTGCCACAATCTCCTCAGTTATTCAAGCAACTTCTTATGATTTCGGGTTTTGAACGGTATTTCCAGCTCGCCCGGTGCTTTAGAGATGAGGATCTGAGGGCGGATAGACAGCCGGAATTTACCCAGATAGACATGGAAATGAGCTTTGTAAATGAGGATGAGGTTATCTCTGTAACCGAGGGACTGTTGAAGGAAATGTTCAGGGAAGCGGGAATAGATGTTTCTCTTCCCTTTATTAGAATCAGTTACAGAGAAGCGCTGGAAGAGTATGGAAGCGATAGGCCTGACCTGAGAATACCCTATAAAATAAAAAATCTCACTTCCATGGCAAAGGGAGGGGGAAACAGGATAGTGGAATCAGTTGTTGAAGCCGGGGGAAAACTGCTCGGGTTAAAGATACCCGGCGGGCTTTCCAGGAAGGAGGTGGATGGACTGGATGAGCTTGTAAAATCCGCTGGAGGAAAGGGGATCTTCTGGCTCAAACCCGATGGGGAAAGCATTCGGGGAAACCTCAGAGGAGATGAAAACTGGCAACAAAGGCTATGTGAATCGCTGGGCCTGGAAAAGGGCGATACAGGGATTTTTATGGCAGGAAGCGGAATGGAAGAACTTATGGGGCTGGTAAGACAGGAAGCTGCCAGACTGAAGGGAGCAGTGGAAGAGGATTTTAAATTTCTCTGGGTGGTTGATTTTCCTCTGTTTGAGCTGGATGCGGAGGGTAATATTACTTCGAACCATCATCCCTTTACTTCCCCGAGGGAAGAGGATATTGCTCTACTTGACAGGGAGCCCCTGAAGGTCCTGGCCAGGGCCTATGATGTGGTTTTGAACGGAGTGGAGCTCGGTGGCGGAAGCATAAGAATACACAGGGCTGATCTTCAGAAGAAAATATTGAAGATCCTTGGGGTGGAAAAGGAGAGGTTCGCCTTTTTACTCGAAGCCCTTGAACTGGGTGCCCCTCCCCACGGAGGAATAGCTCTGGGATTCGATAGAATAGTGATGATGGCAGCAGGGGTATCTTCCATAAGGGATGTAATCGCGTTCCCCAAGACTACCTCAGCCCTCTGTCTGTTGACTGGAGCCCCTTCAGAAGTAGATCCGGAACAGCTTAAGGAATTGAAGATAAAGGTTATTTCTTCATAAAGTAAAGGGAAACTTCCCAGGCTACATAGCTGATAAGCAGGGAGAAAAAGGAAACCAGCAGTAGAGGGGTCAGAAAGCCTCTACCATAAAGGACAAGCACGAGGGCTATGAAGGATAGAAGATAGGCCATCCTGAGCAACTTCCTTCTCCTGGGAGAAAAGGGCTTTAGCCAGAAGAGACTGTATATAAAAAGAAAGGCAGAAATGAAAAAAAGAATTAATCCTATTTCTATCAAAACATCACCTTTATTTTTCTTTCCTTTTCTGAAATCTGTTCCAGGTAAACTCTGATAGCGTTTTTTGCCCAGGGTGCCTTTTCCGCCTTTTCTCCCCATTCTACTGCCAGAACCCCCATACCAAGGAAGTCCTCTATTCCAAGGAAATCCATTTCCCCTGGATCCTCAAGCCTGTACAGGTCCAGGTGGAACAGAAGGGATTTTCCTGCATATATGTTCATTATGGTAAAGGTGGGAGAGGACACAAGATTTTCATCTATCCCGAGACCCCTTGCAAGACCTTTTACGAAAACAGTTTTTCCGGACGCAAGACTGCCGTATATAAGGATAACCTCGTCTCCATTGAGTTGTTCTGCAAGCTGACTCGCTATTCTTTTTGTTTCCTCTTCAGAGATTGATAAAAATTCATTCATTTTTCAAAAATGCCTCTGGAAGGTATTCAATAATATCTGTTGCTGTAATAAAGGGCTGAGTAAGCTCCTCTGCTGCAAGGTCTCCTGCGAGTCCATGAAACCCCACTGCTTCCACAAGCGCGTCCTCTATTTCGTCCTCGTCGGCCTGTGCCAGGAACCCCGCTATCATTCCGGTAAGCACATCCCCGGAACCTCCGGTTGCCATCCCGGGATTTCCAGTTCCGTTTATATAAACTGTACCATCGGGACAGGCTATTAAAGTTCTGTATCCCTTTAGTACCAGATATAACTGGTTCTCAATAGCGAAATTTCGTGCTGATTCAATTCTATTGCTTAGAATTTCCTCCCTGCTTTTTCCCGTTAACCTGGAGAATTCCCCGGGATGCGGGGTGAAAACAGTCGTATTTGTAAATCCTGGAAGAGTGGGAAGGGTGGCAAGCAGGTTCAGTCCGTCA
>JAMOUL010000414.1 GCA_027062035.1 Candidatus Aminicenantota bacterium
CATGTTGCCGGGATGGTCCACTGATAACCTGTAGAACCTCTGGTGATTCTCACGTTTTCTGCTATTTTGCATATGTTCTGAGAGTTTCCTTCTCTCCACAGGGTTATTTTCACAGGAGCATCTGACGGTATTGAGAGGCCAGTATAGTCCCAGTAGATTTTGACAGTTTCTCCAGCGGTGTAGGTAGGTTTTTGAGGAGAAAGTCTCACGTTTGTTATCTGTTGAGCGAAAAGGCCCGTTGTGAGCGAAATTAATAGAAAGAAAAGAAAAAATTTCTTCATTTTTTACCTCCAGGGATTTTTAATGCAAAATTTGTGCCAGTCATGAGTGAAGAGGAAAGCGGTTTTTAAGGGGGCTGTACTATTTGAGTTCGACATTTTTGTCGAATTTCGACAATTTCGTCGAATATCTCCGTCAGATTAGTATGAATCCATACTGAGAAATTGCAGGCAAGGAAAAAGCCAGCGAGGGCAGCATGAGCGCTGTCATCTCGCTGGCATTGAGGCTTTCTTCGTGATTTATCTACCTCTGGTGGGTTCCCATGTAGAACTTCCCTTCTTCTTTACATACCATTTCCCATTGGAGCATATTTTATAATGGCCGCGACTTTTCCTTATCCCGAAGTCCCATGTAACTAGTCTTATAAAGCTTTCTGCCTTATTGTTGTTTTCATTGGTTTCTCTTATAACATTTGTAGTATCCACCTCTGCCCATATATCCCTAATTTCTCCGTTGGGATCTATTGGTTTGTAGAACTTTATGTCTCTGCATTTAGAGGCATGTCTTCTATGGTGAAAGTAAAAAGTGTAGGTTTTCGTTCCCTTATCTTCCACATGAAATTTAACAGTAAATGGCCCCAAGGGCAGCGGAACATAATCATTCACCTGCTCAACCTCAACGCAAACCTTTGCGGTGGTTATCGCCAGATACATCATGTCAGTAAATAATATACATGTAATTAAATCGGGCACCCCTGGAATCATCCATTTATTTGATTCTGCAAAAATACTAGGAGAATCCATGACCGAAATCCTTATTTTGTACCTATCCCCGGGCTTCGGCTGGGGTTTGCCATCGTTGCAAATTTCCCCTGATCTGAGCATCAACTGTCTGGCAGAAACAGGAACAT
>JAMOUL010000415.1 GCA_027062035.1 Candidatus Aminicenantota bacterium
TGCATAGAAACCTTTACTGAATTCAAAATCTATGTTTGGATTCATAACCGGATATATTAGCCTGGAAAGCAGAGTCCTGGAATAAGTAACTATATCGCTATCATGAAGCGCTATAACATTTGCCTCCTTCTGACCCAGCAACAGTCCAAATCCAAACCACACCGCTCTACCCTTACCGTCCGGCCCAACATATAACCCTGCATCTTCCAGTTCAGCTATAAGTTCCTTCACCTGAGGATGTTCCAGCCATAAAACGGTTATCCTGTAAGGATATTCCTTTATTTCCGCTTTAACCCTTTTAAAATCTTCCTCGGTCGCCTTTCCAAGAACTATTAAAACCTGATGAATATAATCAACCCCTCTGAGAGTCTCCATAATATTCTTCATGGCGGGTTTTGCGTAATCCTCGTAAGTGGCCGGGATCAATACTGTTGTTTTTATATACCTGGAATATTTGGCAAGCTCCCTTTCAATTTTTTCGGTTCCTTTATCCCCAAGAAGATGAAGGGTTGTTATACTTCCTGTCTGATGGATATCAGCCATTTATCTTCCTCCTTTAAATCTTTTCCAGTATTTCCAGGATTGCCTGGTTCCAGCCAACCGGTCCCCTTCCACTGTAAATTTTAGCATCAGGTAAAGCCTGTTTCAAATAATCTATGTAAGGATTATCATCTGCTGAAACTATAATGGGAACATCAACTGCGGCAAGCATTTCGAGATCGTTTGGACTATCCCCCAGGCCTATCTTTAACACCCCCACAAATTCTTCCCCCATTTCCCTCAAAAGGAGCTTAAGTGCATCGGCCTTGGTATGGTGTCCTGAAATATGATGAAACCTTCCCCCTGTCTGTAATAAATATCCTCTATCTCTGGCTTCCCTCTTCAGTTCCTCGAACGTATCTTCCGACCCCTCGAAAACAAAAGGTAAGTCATATTCCCTCTCCCTTGCAAGGGCTGCGAGTTCCATTGGTAGATTTGTGAGCAGGGCAACTTCTTCTGTTGTTAAATCGAGGAAACTCACCAATCTCACCCCATGTTCAATGGCAAAACTTTGAAGAAAGTTATTAAGGATTTCTGCCCTTATACCAAGAACCAGCTCATAGTATTCAGAATCGATACCCTCTTTACCCCATTTTAACCAGAAAGCTCTGGGGATATATGCAGCGCCCCCATTCTCCACAATAAAAGGATCGTTTATATCCAGTTTGTGCTGAAAATAAATTGTCTCGCCGATGGTTTTGCTGGTGCAGAAAATTATAGGGATATTTCTTTTCTTTAATTCCTCTATGGCTGGTAGGGCAGGAGAAAAATCATAAGTCTCTTTATCCAGTAATGTATTATCAAGATCTGTTATAACTATAAAATCAGGTTTTCCTTTCACATACCAATTCTACCCCCCTTAAGCCGGGGAAGCAAAATCACTTTTTTTCCGTTTCCTTCTCTACTTTTTTTACCCCTATAGAAATTTCAAAAGAAATAGCACAGGACCCTCCATCCGGGTCAGATGCTACAATTGTAAAGGGAAATTTCCCTTTCTTTTTTGGGATCTTCCACTCAAGAACGTTTCCCTTCAAAACAGCATCCTCAGGTGCTTCCTTTAGTTTAATTGTAATGCTCTCAGGGGGGTCATCTTCATCCTTTACTTCTATTGTATACTTGTAAACCTCCCCGGGTTTCAGGCCCTGTGCTGATGGGGGGGAGCTAATGATTTCAGGCGGTATATCTGCCACCCTGTATCTTAAACTCTCTTTATAATCTATCAATCTATCTTCATCATCCTTCAAATAAACACCGGCCCACACAAAGTCACCCTTCTTAAAGTATTCCGCTGCCAGCACTGGATAATTTAATTCAAGCCTTTTCCCGTTTACAAACCATATATACTGATAATAGTAACCTTCCGGAGGCTCCGGAGGCATTACTTCCACGGTAACATCTGTCTTCTGGGTAATCCTGGGAGGTGTAAGAGAAACCTTCTCTATCCTTACGTAGGCCTGTGAAAAAAGCAATGGAATGATAATCAGTAACAGAACAACTCTTTTCATTTCAATACTCCCCATAAAACATTGCAAGGCTTGCAGTATCCAGGGTCTTGGATGAAAGAAGGTGATTATTTCTATCGTAAAGCTCTCCCTTTACGTAAAACTGAACAGCAAGAAATGTGAATCCTTCACCCATGGAAACACCTGAAGGAAACGGAGGTACAAATTCGCCCATTATTCTGGGGTTGTCAAGTTCCGAAGCAGATGTAGGTTGTGGTAGATAAAAATGTGCCCTGCGCCCATCAGAAAGCGTAATTGTCTGATCCATGGCAGAAATTACTCCGGAAAATTCTCCTGTTGGCGGGGATTTTGCTATCTCCGCATACCCATAATTTGCACCACCATCTGCAATGTAAAGGGCTGAAATTGCTTTATGGGTGTATGAAACAGTCTTCATTTCAAGGTGTGCCATGGTTAAACCCACCGCACTTATTAAGGCAAGTATAAACACCGCCATCAAGGTTAAAATAAAAATACTTCCTTTCTCTCTCATAATTCCTCCTTTAATAAACTGAAAAAGCACTTCTTGGAGTAAATGTGCTGGTCAACTGAATCAACTTCATATGTGTCCATGGATCTGTTGCAATACTAATAGCATCTCTATCACCCGCAGCGGTAAGGACAAAAGTCCTGTTGTATTTCTCCCGAAATCTTTCTGTAACTCCTGAAATCGTAATTCTTATCCCCTTGATCTGTTTGGTTAATATAAGTGGATAAAGGGTAGTGAAGGGAGGATTTGAATAAACATTGTTCACCATGGGATCGCTTGAACTGGAAGTACAATACATATCCATGGTACCCGTTGTTGTATCGGGAACCAGATACTCAATTTGAAGATCAACGATGTTTTTCGCCAGGGGAACGCATAATTCTGCCTGAAGACCGCTGGAACAGGGATTTGAATTACCCTGTGTGTCCATGCTAACAACAAGATAGTATTCGTTGTTAAACCGTCCGATAAAATAGATCCCAAAGAAGTTCAATTTGACCACTGCAGAACCATTTCTACTATAGGTAAGAACATTACCAGCTGTGGGATTGGTGGGATCCAGATAGTTGGGAATAAAATCCCTATAGGAAAGCTTGATCTGACCTCCGCTGTCGGAATATTGAAATTCTCCTGAGTAGTAAACAGGTGTTCTTCTAAGGGTCAGGGTATTGGAAGAAGCATTTACGCCTGTAACCTTAAAAATGTAAAATCCGTCCTTTGACATTATCATACCAATATCATTGACCTGCCACAGAGATTCACCTGTGGTAGATACAGGATTTATTACTTTATCAAGAACTATAGTGGTATTTGTAGGATACCAGGAGGAATTTGAAATTCTCGTAAGGGTTCTCACATCGCCATAAGCAATTATTATACCGTCCGGGTCCGTATCCCTGCCTGAAGAAGAAAACTGACCTGAATTCAAAGGAATTATTCCCCTGAAAGGAGCAGAAGTATTGGCTCCCATGAAGGATCTTGCTCCTGCTACATTTATAGCAGAGCCCGCCTGGGAAATTTTTTCCTGAAGATCAAGGAAAGCGGTCCTTATCTGGGACTTTATCATTACCCTCTTGTTCTCCTGAAGAAAACTACGCTGGTGAAACACCATGGCAGAAACCAGAGCCATTCCTATTAAAACAAAGATAAACATCACCACCAGAAGCTCTGCCAGACTCATTCCTTTTTCTCTCATTCTAACCTCCTATTGAGCCACCACTATGGTAGAAAGTGATAGCAACTTATACTCTCTGGCACTATTGCTTTTTCTCCATTTTATATCCACAGTAACCCGGTAAAGATTCATGTCAGCTGTCCCTGTCTGGGTAAAGCTATACTCTCTTTTATACTTAGGATAAAGAGGAATTGTTCCGTAATCATCGACGGAAAAAGAACCCTGGGAAATTCCCTGGGGATTGGCTTTGACCTTTTCAATACCCTGTTCTGCAAGATAGAGTGCATCTGTCCTGAGGGTATTTGTCCTGTCAAAGGCATATCTGGCAGAAAAGGCTGAAAGAATAAATATAACGAGAAGCCCAAGAATTCCAACTCCAATTAATGCCTCTATCATAAATTGTCCTTTTTCATTACTCATGATCCCCCCTATTTAACAAAATGCCTTGTTGTTTCAATGCCACCCAGAGGATAAAGAATTATTCTTATATAGTGATTGGGAATGGTTTTCTGTGCTACACGTATTTCTATAAAGCTTAAAATGTAGTTGTTTGCTCCCTGTTGTATAACCATGCGACCATCGGGAAAGAATATTATATCAGTAGCCGGATTCAGAGAGATAATTGCCTGATCCGCAAGGGAATGGGTGGTTTTTGGAACCGGAACAAAACCTGTGCTTTCCTTTTTCTGAATCTCATAAGATCTGGGATTACTGGCATTGTCAAAGTGAATTCTAACAAGTTTCTCTTCCTTCATCGCAAGTCCCCGGGCTTTGTAGACCGTCATTATAAACTGGTTTGCTTCCCCACGAAGATTCCAGTTGTATTTCGCTTTACCCAATGCAGTGGCAGCCACGGCAAGAATAATCCCCATAATTGACAGTACTACCAGAAGCTCAATAAGTGTAAACCCTTTCTTATTCCTCATGTAAAACCCTCCAGTAAACAGGACCAAATATGTTGCTCAAAGACAGAGATTTTTGTTTGACTATCTTCTTGGAACCAGGGGTTGAATCTGTAACGTATATTTCGTATCCTCCAAGGCTTGCTACTCCGCCTCCACTCACTCTGCCTTCCATTCTAACTGCACTAACGTCTCCACCACAACCGGGCACAGTAATTCTATATGCATGCATCTTTCCACCAGCAGAACATATATCTCCTATTCCGGCAGGAGAATAGGTGGTGAAATAAAGATCTCCGAAAACGAATGGGTCATCAAAAAGTTTTTCTCCGGTGTCAGGAAATTCAAGCTTCCAGCCCTGGGCGTTGGATGACAGGGTAACTGAAGATGGGTTATTGTCTTCGTCGAATATGTCGTCCACATTTTCAAGTATAGAGGAAATATCCTGCAGATCATCCATTTCAATGGGAGTTGAAGGTATTCCTGTCGGATCTATTATTCCAACCATGTGCCATGTAGCATCGTTATTTTTGGGCTCATCTCTTCTTCCTGTACCAGCAAATACCCATCTTCTACCGCAGCTATCTAAAGCCACAGCAACTTTCTGGAAAATCGGTTGATCACTTCCAAGGCTTGCCAGCTTGCCCATGTGCCAGTCATCCTTATCGTCGCTACTAATGTCCACTTTCCATATATTTCCCCTGATATCCCCTACGTAAATAGTATCTATTATTCCATCATCGTTCAAATCCACTGCTGTTGGTGTTCCTACAAGAGAATGGAGATTGTTTACAACCTCATATTCATCCTGTGGAGGATGAAGGGTAATTGTTCTATTACCCCGGGTAATTGTTATGGTCGGTTCACTCCTTACGAAAGCCTTAATAACCTCTCCAGAACTTGCGTTTAAAATGAATAACCCTGCACCCTGGTCTATGCTGTTCCAGTCGCTGGGTTCGTAATCTCCTGGATAACCTCCTGTCACGAAAACAGCGTAAATTTTATCGGGAGAACCGCTAATCTCATACTTTACAAGTCCAACCTTGGGCCTTGCCCAGGTTTCTCCCATAAACTGGAGCCAGTATTCTCCCTTCCACTTATGCTGATACGGTGAAGATAGACATATCTCCTGAAAATAAGGTGGTCCTTCCTGTCCCAGTTGAGGCCCCCCGGCGTTGTTCCAGAATGTTATACAGTCTATATTATCAACAGGGGGAACATTGGGAAATTCCCAGAGAACTCTTCCATATCCCCTGTTATTGTTATCCTTATTAAAACCTTTTGTTGGATCTGTAACATCTATCCCGTAATACCGCTTTCCTCCCTGTCTGAGCCCAAATGTAAGAAGGGTATAAAAGTCCCTTTCATTGAAGGACTTACTCAAATCATTAACCCTCACATCCTTTGCTGTCAGATAGCCGTCCACGGAATAATCCCAGGAATTATTTATAGCGGTACTTGTCAGAGTAGGAAGAGTATTGGTGGGCACAAATTCCCTTACCGTCATCCCTGCCTGATAGGTTGTACCGCCATTATTCCATTCCTTAACGGTAACAACGTGAAGAGCACCATCGTTAGCTCCATAATAAACCAGAGGATTTCTATTCTTCCAGTTGTTGTAGAATTCTTCATATTTTTTCCCATAGAGTGGCAGGTACTTAAGAAAAACAAAGGGTTTTCCAACCATTACCACGTTTGAATGAAATACATCTCCATGAGCCCACCAGTCGCCGCTGGTATTACAGGATACCTGAAGATCAGTATTATTCGGGGTAAGGGTACAGCCGAGAAGCGCTGAATTTATGGATGGAATATTGCCAAGTTTGTTGTAAGGAGACGGAATCTGATAAAACTCCAGAACGTAATTACTTCCTGCTCCTGAGGAAATCCCGGACAACGGGGCAGTTTTTGTATATAAATATGTATAAACATTAGAAAGTAAATTATTTCGTGTACTGGCAGAGTTCAGGTTTTTGTTCTTCAGGAAGTTTGTGAGCACTGTACCTGCATCCCAGGCTGACCCTGTAGGATTTCCTTCGGAATCGGTCTCAAATTCACCGTTTTCGTTCAGCTCGTAAGCCTCCATATGACCTTCCCATATCCTGCGGTCCTCGTAAGGTTTAAACCAGCTGATGAACCCATAGGCTTCGCCCAGTGTCACTGACTTGGGAGCCGAAATAGGAGCAAAGGAGGGGTTGGATTGAAGAATATAGTGGATTGCGTTTCTGATACTACTCACAAGCTGCTCATAGTTCTGAGCATCGTAATATTGACCTCCTCCCACCTGAGCTGCGTGCTGAAGAAGATGGGAGTCACCCTGTCTGAACTTAATGGTATACGTTGTAAGATTTTGATTTCCATCGAGATCTGATCTAAGGTCGTGGTTGTAAAGCCACCAGGCTGCATCATCAAGTAGATTGCTTCCAAAGGCCTTTACATCATCACTATCATTATCCCCATCAAGATCATATAATTTACTGCAATTTCCCTTAAGTCCCTGAATAAATGCAAAGTATTTACATCTTGATACGCTATCACATCCACACTGGAAATTATCTGAGGTAGGATATCCATCGGTCATCAATATTGTAAAGTTCTTCTGACACCATGCAGTTATAGGAGAGGGACAGGGACCATTCGAACACTTACCTTTGGTAAGCCCCTGAGCAAAATATCTTCCTGCTGTATCAAGGGTTTCAGCAAGGGGAGTATATCCATAAGGCTGTATCTGGTAAACACTGTTCATCATAGCGTGTCTCCAGGAAGCACACTGATCAGGATTTGTCTGGGTACAGTTTTCAGCATCTGAAACATCCTTTACAGGGTAAACAATCTTTCCTCCCTTACTCTTGTATCTACTGTAACCGGTCTGATGGAAATACATAAATCCTATGTTCAGATCATTTCTGAAGTCATCGATCAGCTCAATCAGAGTTCTCTTCGCAGCTTCAAGTCTGGTAGCATAATAGGTGTAATGATTGTGCCAACCATAGCGGTCACAATAGGAAAATGTAAAAGTTTTCCATCCATCTACAGTGGTATATTCTTTGAAGTCATTATAGGCTGCCTGATCTCCTATATAAACATCACAGGACCCCATGGAACCAGATTGGTCCAGTATAAAAAGCAGGTTTGGTTTTGCATACATCGTAAAAAATACTCTATCGTCTGTAGCAGTATGCCCTGCTGGATAAATAAGACCTGGCAATATTATTAATAATCCCACCAAAGCCAAAATTCCTTTTCTCATTTTTCCCTCCTTATCGTTCCTTCCACTTTTCTTACCTCCGATACTAAATAGCAAAAATTATGCCAGCCTTAAAACCCCTGAAATAAAAAAAGGGGAGGCCTTTGCCTCCCCTTTATAATGTGTAAAAATTACCCGGTTTTCTTCAGTACATATCCATTCCGCCACCGGGCATCTTGTGTTCTTCCTTCTCCGGAATTTCGGAGATCAGAGCGTTGGTCATGAGAAGAAGTCCGGCTACAGAAGCAGCGTTCTCAAGAGCAATTCTTGTAACCTTGGCAGGGTCTATAACACCGGCCTTTACGAGGTCTTCAAACTTCCCGGTAAGAGCGTTAAATCCAAAGTTTACATTATCATTCTCCAGGATCTTCTCCACAACAACAGAACCCTCAAATCCTGCGTTAGCTGCTATCTGCTGAGCAGGAACCCTGAGTACCTTCTTTATAATGTCAACTCCAAGATTTTCATCTCCATCGAGCTTGAAGTCTTCCATTTTCTGAAGAATTCTGAGATAAGCCACTCCACCGCCGGGAACTATTCCTTCTTCTACGGCTGCCTTGGTGGCGTGCATGGCATCTTCCACCCTTGCCTTCTTTTCCTTCATTTCAGGCTCAGTTGCCGCTCCGACCTTAATGACAGCCACTCCACCGACCAGTTTGGCAAGCCTTTCCTGGAGTTTTTCCCTGTCATAATCGGAAGTGGTTTCCTGTATTTCTTTGCGAATCTGTTCTATTCTTGCCTTAATGTCTTCCTCTTTACCCTTTCCACCAATGATGGTGGTATTTTCCTTGTCTATAATGACCTTTTCGGCCTGTCCAAGCCAGCTGAGGTCGATCTTGTCAAGCTTCACACCGAGATCCTCAGAGACAACCTTACCACCGGTAAGAATTGCAATATCCTGGAGCATTGCCTTCCTTCTCTCTCCGAAACCAGGTGCTTTAACTGCAGCAGAGACAAAGATTCCCTTGAGTTTGTTAACAACCAGGGTGGCAAGGGCTTCGCCTTCCACATCCTCAGCTATCACAAGGAGTGGTTTTCCTGTTTTTGCAACCTGCTCCAGAAGCGGGAGGAATTCACGTATGGAGGATATCTTCTTTTCATGAATAAGGATATATGGATTTTCGAGTACCACTTCCATCCTTTCAGGATCTGTTACGAAGTACGGAGAGAGGTATCCGCGGTCGAACTGCATTCCCTCAACGACTTCCATTTCAACCTTATTGGACTTTCCCTCTTCTACGGTGATTACACCATCCTTCCCGACCTTTTTCATGGCCTCTGCAATGATCTCACCTATCTCCATATCGTTATTGGCGGATATAGCTGCAACATAGGCTATTTCGTTTTCCTTTACCTCTCTGGAAATTTCCTTCAGGCTTTCTACTGCCTTTTCAACCGCCTTGTCAATCCCTCTCTTTACAAGAGCCGGGTTGGCGCCAGCCACCACATAACGAAGCCCCTCATGGAATATTGCCTGTGCAAGAACTGTTGCGGTTGTAGTTCCGTCACCTGCAACATCAGAGGTTTTGGTGGCAACTTCCTTAACCATCTGAGCTCCCATATTTTCCCATGGATCCTTAAGCTCTATCTCCTTGGCCACTGTGACTCCATCCTTTGTTACATTGGGAGCTCCAAACTTCCTTTCGATTATGACGTTTCTCCCCTTGGGACCAAGGGTTACCTTTACTGTATTTGCAAGCTTATCAAGTCCTCTTTTAAGATGATCAAAAACTTCATCTCCAAGTTTAATGTCCTTTGCCATGGCTCACCTCCTTATTTTTCTATTATGGCCAGGATTTCGTCCTCGCGGACTATCACATACTCTTCGTCTCCGATTTTTACATCGGTACCAGAATATTTACCTATTAAGACTTTATCTCCGGGTTTAACGCTCAGAGGAACCTTCTGTCCATTTTCCAGTATTTTACCATCGCCCACCGCGATTACCTCTGCCTGCTGGGGCTTTTCCTTTGCAGTATCAGGAATAATAATCCCCCCTTTCTTTACCTCTTCCTCTTCAAGTCTCTTAAGAACTACCCTATCATACAAAGGCTTGATCTTCATCCCTCACCTCCTTTATCATTTTTTACAATGTGATTATAGCAAATCTGGTATATCTTAATGCAAGTCAATATTCTGGAAAATATGAAGCTATTTTTAATTATTTTTAAAGATTTTGTTTATTTTCTTTTGATTCTATACTTTTTCATTTTCTCTGTGAGTGTATTCCGGTGTAACCCGATATCCTGGGCAGCATCCTTTATCTTTCCACCGTTCTTTTTAAGGGCCTCTGTGATGAAGATCTTCTCGATTTCCTCCTCAAATTCCCTTAAGGTTACTCCACAACTTAATAAATACCTTATTATTTTTTCAAGTTCAGTTCTGATTTCCATCTCTCTCTCCATATTTTTTCTACATGGCTGGCCAGGTAAACCCCGGCCGAGTATAGATGAGGTCCTGTTCTGGAAGAAAAAACCCAGGACCTCGATGACTCGAAAGAAGCAAGAAACAACGCAACAACAGAAAGAAGAATTACAGCTTTAAAAACAGCAAAAAATGCTCCTACAAGTCTATCGAAGAACCCTATAAACCCCTTCATTATAAAGGATATAAAGAATGAAACCATCGCAAAGGCCAGATAAACCACGATAAATGTAAGCGCAATGGAAGAAAGTAAAAGTAAACCCCCTCCTTTAATGTACTGGCTTAAAAAAATCTGAGCTCTCTGGTAATGAAACATCGCAAGATAGGCTGCAAGAAAGAGGCCAGCCAGGGAGAGAATTTGTCTGAAAAAACCCCGTATAAATCCGTAAATAAAGGAAAAAATTAGTACGAATATCACTACGGGGTCAAAGCCCATCCCTCCTCCTTTTTAATTGCTCAACGATATCATAATCACAATACACTGAACCAAGGGCTATATGGGGTTTCCTTCTCCCGTGAAAATCACTTCCACAGGTAGGAACCAGAGAAAATTTTAATGCCAATTCCCCATAAAAATCAACCTGTTTTTTCGAATGATACGAATTCCTTACTTCTATTCCTATAAGTCCACTTTCTTTCAAATCCTCAATTTCCTCTTCTGTAAAAGGAATATAGGCTCCAGGATGGGCAAGCACAGGGACAGCCTTTAACTCCAGAACCATTGAAATAGCTTCCTTGATTGGTATATACACTCTCTCCACGAAGGCTGGCTTTCCTGGAAGGAAATAATCATAATAGAAACTCCTTACCGGATCCTTTTCCCTCAGGTACTTTTTGAGAGAGTACTTGTTTATAGCTATTTCGGCTATTATAGGCCCTGTAGGAGGTCTTCCATGGCTTTTTGCCATAACCTCGTCAAAGGATATCTCCATTCCAAGAGCTGAAAGTTTTTCCAGCCTTTTTCTGGTCAACTCCATTCTGGTTGCACTGATTTTTTCTATCAAAGTCCCCGCTTTTCGGTGGTCAAGGAAGTACGCAAGGAGATGGACTTCCCTCCCCTTATAGCCTGTGGTGAGTTCTACTCCTTCTATAATCTCTATCCCTTCCCTGTTCCCTGATTCAAGCACAGAAGGATAGGCCTCCATACTGTCATGATCTGTAATAGAAAGAGCATAAAATCCCTTATATTTAAGGGTATTTACTATTTCATCCGGATCGACTTCTCCATCAGAGCTAAAGCAGGAATGAATATGAAGGTCAACCTTCTTCACCAAAGAGCCTCCGCAAAGCCTCTCTATATTTTTTCATCGTATTCTCCACAACATCTTCAGGAAGGGGAGGTGGTGTGGATTTCCTGTCCCAGTTAGTGCTCAAAAGATAATCCCTCACGTATTGTTTATCAAAACTGGGTTGAGATTTTCCGGGTTCATACTCTTCTGCTGGCCAGAATCGGGAGGAGTCAGGTGTCAAAACTTCATCTATCAGTATTGGTTTTCCATCAAGGAACCCAAATTCAAATTTGGTGTCAGCAATAATTATTCCCTTCTTCAACGCATATTCATGAGCCCTGGAATATATCTGTATGGAAGTTTCCATCAAATAATCAGCATATTCTCCAACGATCTCTTTATACTCATCCAGGGTGATTGGCATATCGTGTCCTTCAGCTGCCTTTGTGGTGGGGGTAAACACTGGTTCTGGTAGTCTATCACTCTCTCTAAGCCCGGGTCCCACATCCTGTCCAAAGAGCTTTCCTGTCTTTTTGTACTCCTTCCATCCACTTCCTGCTAAATATCCCCTGACTATGAATTCTACAGGAATGGGTTTTGCCCTTCTCACCAGCATAAATCTGTCCCTGAACTCTTCAGGCAGACCCTTTACATTCTCAAATCTCCACTCAACAAGATGGTTGGGTATCTCGTCGAAGAATTCGAACCATAACACTGACATCCGGGTAAGGATTTTTCCCTTGCCCGGAATCAGGGTGGGAAGAACGAAATCAAAGGCAGAAATCCTGTCCGTTGCCACAAGGAGCAGGTGCTCCTCATCGTAAATATAAATGTCTCTTACTTTACCCTTTTTCCATAATCTCATAGTGGCTATATTACCAGAAATTTCAGGAAATGAGCAATTTTCTAAAACATTCTGAAAACTTCTGTTAAAATATTATCAGAATAAGATATAAATTTGGGAGGTAGAAAAATGATAATAACAAAAAAACATGCAATTCTTATGAAGAAAATAAATGAAAAGTGGCAGGAGGGACTCCCTCTGGATAAAGCCATCGACTCTCTTACAGAAGAGGAACTGGAATATCTGTTTCACCTTGAGCTCGCAGGACTCGTTTACGAAGAAAGCAATACTTTCGAACTTTCCCAGGCAGGTAGCCTAATAGCGGAAGCGATCCAGGAATGTTCCCATATAACTGGTAATCCCGAGGACTGGCAGGAAAATTTCCGATTTATTGGCTCAGAGATCATTTCCATGATAGAAATAGTAAGAGAAGCCCAGAGTGAAGCTATATCCCAGAAAGAGATAGCAGGAGAACTTGAAAAAAGAGGTCTTATGAAGGATGGAAAACTTTCCCCGGTAGCCGAGTCCATTCTTCAGGCATATAATATCGCAGAACCTGGAGTATTTATAACACCTCCTTTAGCAGAGAAGCTCAAACAAACTCCTCCGGGACCAGGGAAAAAAAGCATCTTACCACTCACTAAAGAGGAGATTTTCCAGCTGGAAGCCATGAGACTTCTCACCTTCTCCGTTCCATACGGAAACAATTACTCTCTGACGGGCCCCGGACAGCAGATAAGAGCGGGACTTCTGAAGGGTGCTCAGGTAAACTTTGCCTTAACCGATGAGATATTGTACTCACTATTACAGGAAGAAATGGAAGACGAAATTGAGAAAAAACTTATGCTTATGGGAGCCCTGAAGGACAAAGATTCCCTTCTCCCTGCAGGAAGACACTTCAAAAAAGCCGCAGAACTTCTCTATATTGCCCCAATAACGACAAATCCATCTATTGATCTTGACACTGATGATCTAAACGTGCTCCAGATAATTACTGAATTGTGGAACAAAAATAAAGAAAATCCCGATATTTATCCTTCATATAAACAGATAAGAAAAGAAGTAGAAAGTTCTGCTTCGCCAACAACCCCATGGAAAACTTCATATACCTTACATATTCTTGAAAGCTTCAGACTTATAGACTCTTCCAAGAACGAAACTGGTGAAATGGTTTACAGTCTTACCGAATGGGGAGAAAAAATCCTTGAGGATAGAATTAAAAATAACTACAGGGAAGTTCTTTCTCCAGCGGTTATGGCCATCACAACTACCAGAATGGAAAATCTTTCCCCGGATGATGAATGGATAGAAGAAGGAGAAAGGGAGGGATTACTGGGTAACGGTTTCCCTTCCAAGGCAGGGAGACTCTTCGCTGAACTGGCCAGTTCTATTGAAAGACTTCCTTTAATTTCCGCCTTCGAAGCCAGGGTACTGAAAACACTGCCACTATGGAGAGGAATGTTCGAAGAAGACATTCTTTCAAAATTTCCCAACAAAGAGAGGGACCATGTCAAAGCGGCCTTGAGAAAATTGGTTGCCCATGGACTTGTGGATATACTTCCCGGAAAATTGTACAAAGTAACAGAGGCAGGAGAAAAGTTCAAAAGGGGAATAGCAGCAGTTCCAGATGGAATTGAGTTTCACGTAACCCCTCATCTTTTAAGGTTGCTTCTTGCTGCAGCTGAAAGCTCACAGAACGGGAAAATAAACTGGAAGGAAGCGGAGAAAAATTCCATGCTCGATCCCGAAACATTTCAGAAAACCCTGGCTCAGGCTAACCAGTCCCATTTCATAAGATCCGATAAGATTACCAGTGCAGGCTTACTTCTCATCGAAGGATTGCTCCTGCTGAAGGAAATAAAGACTCACTGGGAAGAGATAGAGTTGTAAAGTTCCTTCTTTTCATTTGTAAAAAGAAACATTTTTTTATAAAATTACCGTCATGAGAAGACCAGAAGTTATAGGGGAAAGGGACGTTGTAAAAACCCTTCATGGAGAGCGTCCCTACATTTTCTTTGATAATGCGGCTTCTACGCCAGCATTAAAATCGGTTTTTGATAGGGTCTCCGCATTTATGCCATACTATTCAAATGTAGAGAGGGGTATAGGGTATAAGTCCTTTGTCTCTACAGAATTGTTCGAAAGGGCAAGGGAAGTGATACACGAATTCATGGAAGCACCGGAAGACGAGTACGCCGTAATCTTCGTAAAGAACACTACAGAAGCTATCAATAAGCTTGCAAGAAAACTAAGACCTATCATTGGAGACGGAAAAGTTCTCACCACAGAAATGGAGCACCATTCCAACTTTTTACCCTGGAAAAAGCACTATGAAACTGAAGTTGTAGAGGTTGATAAAAACGGGAGGATCGACGTTAACCTCATTGAAGACAAACTCAAAAAGGCCAAAGGGAAAATCAAACTGGTTGCTATAACAGGAGCATCCAATGTTACCGGTTATGTAAATCCCATCTATGAAATAGCAGACATCGCCCACAGATATGGAGCTCTAATTTCCATTGACGGAGCACAGTACATACCTCATAAGCACATATCCATGAAGAATGGAATTGATTTTCTTTCTTTTTCTGCCCACAAATTTTATGCACCCTTTGGCTCCGGCGCACTTATCGGGAAAAAAGAATTACTCGACAAAGGTGACCCCGAATCCGTAGGAGGCGGCACTGTAAAGTTTGTAGCCCTTGATGAGGTTATCTGGGCAGATTTGCCGGAAAAAGAGGAGGCAGGAACACCTGTTATAATAGGTGCTATAGCACTTATGGCGGCATTAGAAGAGTTCAAGAAGTGGGGAATGGAAGCCCTGGAAAAAATAGAGGAGCACCTTCACGAAAAGCTCTATAAAGCTCTTGGTGACCTGGATGGGATAAAAATTCTCGGTGGAGAAAGGAATAATGATGATCTGCCTGTAATTTCCTTTGTCTCTGAAAAGGTTTCTCCCTACGTATTATCCTCTGTTCTTTCCTTCGAATACGGAATAGGGGTAAGAACCGGCTGCTTCTGTGCTCAACCATACGTTAAGAAGCTCTTATCTGTAACAGAAAGAGAAAGCGAATCCATAAAACAGGACCTTTTGCACGGACTTTTGCCAGAAAAGGGTGCAATCAGGGCAAGTCTCAGTTTCTACAATACTGAAGAGGAGATCAACGTATTAAAGGAAGCCATTCAGGATGCCCTCTCAAGGGACAAAATCGACTACGAATACGACCCACACTTCAAAGCCTTTGTGCCCAGGGGATTCAAGTTCACTCTGCCCTTTTAAAGTTCCTTCTGTTTCTCAAGGAACTTTCTAAGCTGACGGAGCATTGCACCACGATGACTGACCCTGTTCTTCTCCTCACGTGATAGCTGGGCGAAGGTTTTCTTGAAGGGAGGATAGTAAAATATCGGGTCATAACCAAAACCCTGTTCTCCCTGTTGATGATAATCTATACATCCGTAAACTCTCCCCTCACCTTCCCAGAGTATCTTTCCCCCCTTCATTAAAACTCCATAACTGACAAAATAGGCCTTCCTGTCCTCATCATGTGCATCCCTCATCTTCTCGATGAGAAGCTTTATATTCTCCTCATCATCCCCGGAGGAAGAAAACCGATGAGACGAAACCCCTGGAGCTCCTCCCAGAAAGGGAACCACAAGCCCTGAATCTTCACCGAGAACCAGCTCTTCAGGAATAATATGGGAAAGGGTTTTAGCCTTAATAATAGCATTTTCTCTGAAAGATTCCCCTGTTTCCGGAGGTGAAGTGTACTTTTCATGAATGAGAATTCTTGCGATTCCCCTTAAAAATTCCTCAATCTCCAGAGCTTTATGTTTGTTGCTACTCGCAAGATATATATCAAACATTTTCTACTTCCTCTGCACTCCTTAATTCGAAAACCCTGCTCATCAACTCTCCTTCCAGTTTCTCTTCAACCAACACTGAAACTTCAGCTTTATATTTTTTCTCCTCTTTCTTTACTACCATCTCCTCTATTTCTCCACCAACTTCTTCTATGATTTTCCTTAAAGTGGGAATTTCTCTACGGTCTTTCAGTGTTATGTACAGGGTAGTTTGTTTTATTTTTTTCTTTATTCTCTTGTCCGCTTCCTTGAGAAGGGTCAAAACAACAAAAGAAAAGAAGGTAAGAAGTACTGCAAGTATATATCGTTCGAAACCCACAGCCATTCCTATAGCAGTAACGGCCCATATAGTAGCTGCGGTTGTGACTCCATACACTGAGGCTCTGGTTCTTATAATAACGCCTGCACCGATAAAACCAATGCCAGAAATAATCTGAGCCGCAATTCTGGAAGGGTCAAATCCTGTACCGGGAACACTGTAAGATAAAATAGTGAAGGCAGTGGTACCCATGGCCAGAAGCACGTTGGTTCTTAAACCGGCAGGTTTATTGCTCTGTTCTCTCTCGAGTCCAATAATTCCTCCCAGGGACCCTGAAAGTATTAGTTTTGCCAGAATTTCTAACATGGAAAAATTATACCATTATGGGTTATAAGCCTCCCCTTATAACACGATCGATATATATCCCCAGAATCAATAGAACAGAAAAAATCAGAAGAGAAAAGAAAAGGGAACCCTTTACGAGAGCATTTTCCGGTTCCTCCACACTTTCCTTCGAAGCCTTTCTGTAAAAATTCACCATAAAAATTACAGACACCAGGGAAGCTATGCCTGTAACAGGCAACTTCTCAAAATAGGCAAACAAAAGAAAAAAGATAAGGAACAGCGCTCCGGAGACAAAGATAAATATGGACAGGGATTTTCTGGTATAAAACTTCATTGAACGCCTGTATTGGCCTGCAGTCTCTCTACCAAGGTATATAAGCTCAGAGAGCCTCTTTCCCACCATTAAAAAATTACCAAAACTCCACCAGGAAAGTAATAGAAAAACATTGGGAAAGGTACTGGAAAGTGCTGTCCACCCTATAATAAACCTTATGGGGTTATTTATAGACTCGGATATGGAATCTATATAGGGTCTGTCCTTCAACCTTACAGGCCTTATATTATAGGCAAATCCAGCCAGTAGCAAAGAAGCAAGAGCGAAGAAAAATATCCTGTTATAAAATAAGAACGCTATTACAAGAGAAACTATGGAAAGAAAAAGAAAAAGGGAAATAAGCACCCATCTCTTTACCTGACCTGAAGCTACCGGCCGTTCTCCCTTATCAGGATGGAATTTATCAAAGGGAGCATCAGCTATTTCATTAATTATATAATTGGCTGTGGAAATGCCCCAGGTGATCAGGAACGCTACAAACACCTTTAGTATTTCCGTATAAGTCGGTAGAGAAAAATTCATCTTGATAGCCCAGTACGCACCGGTGCCTATAATAATAGACGCACTTCTTGGCCATCTTCCCAGCCTTAGAGCCTTAAGGTAACTTTTCAAGGTATGCCTCCAGTGAATCAAAAAGGATTAGTTTCAATTTTATCTTCTTTAGCAAGTCCCAGTTAAACATTTTTCTCCCCCATGAAAATCTCGTTATCAGGTAATGCACAGAAAAATTCCATATATAATTCCTCATTTTCAAAATTTTGAATCCAAAATTATCTGCCAGCCAGTTAATGGTCCTCCTGGAAAAGAAATTAACATGGGCAGGGCGAAAATGCCACCACCTTTTTCCCATCAATTTAGCAGTGGGACTTTCTATGTCAGGTGTCACAAGTACAAGCAGACCGCCAGGTTTCAAAAGTCCATAGGCTTTTTTTATTGCCTTAGCAGGTTCTGCAAGATGTTCTATAACATCTATCATGGTGATTGAATCAAATTTTTTGGTTTCGGGATAATCGAGAAAATCTCCATGAAACACTTCAAGACCCTTTCGCTTTGCCACTTCACAGGCCCACCCGGAAACTTCCACCCCCCGGGTTTTCCATCCTCTTTTTTCTGCCATCTCCATAAGTATACCGGTAGCTGCCCCAACGTCCAGCAATTCACCTTTACCCTTCA
Source organism: Candidatus Aminicenantota bacterium (assembly GCA_027062035.1). Lineage (GTDB taxonomy): Bacteria > Acidobacteriota > Aminicenantia > S016-38 > S016-38 > S016-38. The sequence goes on from JAMOUL010000415.1 coordinate 18,325, forward strand.
ATTTCTCCATAAGTTTCAGAATTCTGAGAAAATTCTCTCCCCTGCCCTCTTTTTCCGCTTCGTATTCCGGATCCACAACATCTGAATACAACCTTACCAGCTGTTGAGGTGTTGGCATTTTCTCGGCGTATCTAAGACCACAATTCTGGCATTTCAAAAAATCAGGAAACAGCCCATAATCAGAGTCGGTTATTTTAAAATCCTCTGAGTCTGCCTCTGAATAATCGAGGTTTCCTCTCTTCCAGAAAACTGAATCCTGGCTTCCACATAGAGGGCATTTTATTTCCATTCCAGTTGAGCTCCAAGACAAATTTTAGAAGGTAAGTATACCCTGCATTTTCTGGATTTAAAAATTATTCTGTAAAGATAACCATCCCCGAACCTTACACCATTAAAAGTTCCTATAAACGTCTCCTCTTTTTTCAATCTTAAAACCCTCTTTGAGCCGTTTACCTTTAAATATATGGAATTTTTTTCGGCCAGATTTCTGACAAGTATATTCAAAGACGGGGAAGTATCTATTCTTATAAATTCCACCCTTGCTCTTCCTCTGGGTCTGAGCGAATTTCCCCTGTAGGAATAGAAGTTCAGGTCAAAATGGTAGTTATCACCAATTTTTACTGCGGGCAATGATTCCAGAATGTTT
>JAMOUL010000416.1 GCA_027062035.1 Candidatus Aminicenantota bacterium
AACGGATTCTCAGGCTTGGAGAAAAGGACAATTTCTGGGAAATGGGAGACACAGGTCCATGTGGTCCTTCATCCGAAATTCACTATGACCTTGGGAAAGAAGAAGACCCCAATCAGAAAAATCCCGGTGAGGAAGGAGAGAGGTTCCTTGAACTCTGGAACTTAGTATTTATGCAGTACCATAGAGATGAGGAAGGAAAACTTCATCCTCTCCCAAAGAAAAACATTGATACAGGCATGGGCCTTGAAAGGATATTAAGGGTTCTTCAGGGCGTAGATTCCAATTTCCATACAGACCTTTTCATGCCCATAATAGAAGAGGTAGAAAGAATTGTTGGCGTGAAATATTCAAAAGGCGAAGAAGGCGCACCTTTCAGGGTACTTGCCGACCATTCAAGGGCATTGACCATGGCAATCGCCGATGGCATCTATCCGTCAAATTACGGAAGGGGTTATGTCTTAAGGAGGATTCTGAGAAGAGCGCACCGTTTTGCCCAGAAGATTGGTTACGAAGACAAGCCAATACTTTACAGGCTTGTTCCTGTGGTTATTGATGTGATGAAAGAGGCATATCCTGAACTTGAGAATAAGAAGGCGGAAATTGAGATTATTATTAAAAGGGAAGAAGAGAGATTTATCGAAAACATTGCCAGGAATCTTCCGAAACTCAGAGAAGAATTTGAGAAAGCAAAGGACTCAGGAGTACTTCCCGGTGAGGTAATATTTACTTTCTATGATACCTATGGCCTTCCAATAGACCTTATTGAGGAGTATGCACAGACCTATGGACTTTCTCTTGACCTTGAAGGATTCCATGAACTTATGGCAAAGCAAAGAGAGAGAGCAAGGAAAAAGGAAAAGGCAAAATTTGAAATAGGAGAATGGAAAGTACTTTCAGAGGAAAAAGGTAGTAATTTCGTAGGATATGAAACTTTAAAAACAATAGGTAAACTCATAAAATACGCAAGAGCAAAAGACAGAACCTTCCTTGTGTTCACAAAAACACCGTTTTATGCAGAAAGCGGTGGTCAGGTGAGTGACAGGGGCTATATTGAATTTGAATATGAAGAATCAAAGTTGAGATTTGAGGTTGTTGACGTGCAGAAAATAATGGGTGAAATTGT
>JAMOUL010000417.1 GCA_027062035.1 Candidatus Aminicenantota bacterium
TAGTAGTGGTGATTACTAATGCTGCTGCTTTACATAGAAAGAACATAGAAGCCATTCTTGAAAGTGGACTGCATAGATTACAGATTTCTATAGATACTATATTTCCTGCAGTTTTTGAGAAATTAACAGGTAATAAGGTAAAATTTAAAGTAGTATGGAACAATCTGCTAGAATTTTTATATCATGCCCGCATAAAGAAACAAGTGAATATATTTGTCACTATTTCCGCAGTTCTTGTAGACGAAGTTAAAAAAGATCTTTCTTTTTTGCGCTGGTTTTGGCGCAAACTGCCCGTCGACAATTTTTATGAGGGGCCGCTTCTTTCTATGCAAGTATATTCAGGATTGTATAAAAAAACCGTGAAAAAGATATATATTCCCTATAAACCCTGTGTAAACCCCTGGATATCTGCCATTATACATTATAATGGGGACGTAAATGTGTGCCCGTTAGATATACAGAATTCCTTGCCGGTAGGAAATGTTATATCTTCTGATTTTATGGAAGTTATAAATTCGAAAAGGGCTCAGAGATTACGCGAGGCTATCCTTAAAAAAGACACAGAATTTTTCGAGGACTGCGGGTATTACTGCCATAAGTGTAACGCCTGGCACCCAGAGGTGGAGCACTCTATAGAGGACTGGGTGAATGGCTATCTTCCTCTACTTTCCGGTCTTACCCTCGTAGAAACCACCGTAAAGCGCACCTATTCCCCTGAAACTTTGGAATTCCTGGAATTCCTCTATCGCAAGAAGGACTCTTTCTCGGAAGTTCTAGAGAAACTAAAGAGGGATTTCGATGCGGAGAGAAAAAGAGATCATTCTTAAAGAAATTGCTCGCGAGACAATAGAGCGTTACCGGCGGAGGCTTAAGCAGTTCGGGAAGGACCCGCGCACCCTGGGTTGGGATACGGTGGAAAACCAGTGGAAGCGTTTCTCTGCCACGCTCGCCGGACTTCCAGATCTGCATTCTCGCACAGTCCTTGACATAGGGTGCGGCTTCGGGGACTACCTTCACTTTCTCCGGGAGAGAAATCTGTCCCCCCGACACTATCTGGGATGGGACCTCAACGAGGATCTCCTTTCCGTGGCCCGGAAGGTATTCGGAGACACTCCAGGGGT
>JAMOUL010000418.1 GCA_027062035.1 Candidatus Aminicenantota bacterium
GTTACCCCGTTTTCAAGAGCATATACGAATCCCTTTTTTAAAGCACGGATTTTTTCTTCCATTGAGGGTTCAGGGGGTTTTATAAGTGAAGTGGCCTCTTCTTTAAGTATCCCGGTGGGTTCTCCCCTTTCGTCTCTTTCTATTTCTCCCCCTTCTGGGTTCGGAGTGTTTCGATCTATTCCTGCAATTTTTAAAGCCATGGAGTTTACCCAGACTGTATGACCATCCACTCTGGTGAGATATACAGGATTATTCGGAGCCACTCTGTCCAGAAGGTGTTTGTCAGGAAACTTTCGATTCTTCCATATGCTCTGGTCCCAGCCTCTGCCGATAACCCATTCTCCTGGTTTTAGTTTTTTTACTTTTTCCTGGATCCTTTTTAAGCATTCTTCGAGACTTAACCCGGAAAGATCCAGCCTTACAAGGTTTAAAGAACCGGATAGAAAATGAAGGTGAGCATCCACTATGCCAGGTGTGACAAAGGCTCCCTTTAGATCTACCAGTGCTGTGTTGTCGGACTTTAATTTCATTACATCTGAATTACTTCCAATGGCCACAATCTTACCTTCACTTATTGCCATTGCTTCTGCCACTGGAAGCGAGGGGTCAGAAGTAAAAATATTCCCATTGAAAAATATAATTGTGATACTCAATGCCAGAGTTCCTATCATGAGACCTCCTTTCCTGAATTATATTTTTTATTTCTTTTTCAGAAAAGGAAAAAAATGAGACAAAAAAAAGGGGGGGATTTTCATCCCCCCTGAGAGCTGAAATCTATCTTTAAGGACCCACCCCCGCATCTAATATAAAGCAAATTTCATGCCAGAAATTAAATGGCTCTATCAGCCGATGCAAAAAAATAACAGTATAAAAAGTTGATAATTTACTGTAAACTTTGTATACAGTTTTAGATTTTCATGGCTCTTTACCATAACTTTCTTCATTTCCTTTTCCGGATGTTATAATATTTCAAGAACCTCAAAAATAAAAAAGGAGGTAGGAGATGATCGATGTAGAAAAACTTCTTGGTGAGGAGGAAGCAAGGTATCTTCTGGAACATAAGTCCAAAACAATACCAAAGGAAATGCTCCATCTTCCGGGACCGGATTTTGTGGATAGGGTTGTAGCATCTACTGATAGGTCTCCGGCAGTAATGAGAAATCTCCAGCTTATTTTTAATACCGGCAGGCTTGCAGGTACAGGATACCTTTCCATTCTTCCTGTAGATCAGGGTGTGGAACATTCGGCCGGTGCTTCCTTTGCACCAAATCCAATATATTTCGATCCAGAAAACATTGTTAAACTGGCCATTGAAGGTGGCTGTAACGCAGTGGCCTCTACTCTGGGGGTTCTGGGAGCGGTTTCTCGAAAATATGCTCATAAAATTCCTTTTATAGTAAAAATAAACCACAATGAACTTCTCACCTATCCCAATAAATACGACCAGGTACTATTCGCTTCTGTAGATCAGGCCTTTAACCTCGGAGCCGTAGGAGTTGGTGCCACCATATACTTTGGTTCCCCTGAATCAAACAGACAGCTTCAGGAAATAACCCAGGCCTTTGAATATGCTCATAGCCTTGGAATGGTTACGGTGCTCTGGGCTTATCTCAGAAATCCAGCTTTCAAGACAAAGGATAAGGATTATCATGTTGCAGCTGATCTTACAGGACAGGCCAATTACCTTGGAGTGACAATTGAAGCGGATATAATAAAGCAGAAACAGCCCCAGAATAACGGAGGGTTTATTGCATTGAAATTTGGAAAGACTCATGAAAAGATGTATACAGAACTCACATCCGATCATCCGATAGACCTGACAAGATATCAGGTGGCCAACTGCTTTATGGGAAGAGCAGGACTCATCAATTCCGGTGGTCCTTCCGGAAAGAATGACCTGGCCCAGGCGGTAAAGACAGCTATAATCAACAAAAGAGCTGGAGGTATGGGACTGATTTCTGGAAGAAAAGCGTTCCAGAAGCCCATGAAGGAAGGAGTTGAACTTCTTCACGCAATCCAGGATGTTTATCTGAACGAGGACATTACAATAGCCTGAAAACAGGGAGGGGGTTTTCCCCTTCCCTTTAACTGTTCATGCAATAATTTTCCAGAATCCCTATTTTTTCTATTTCTATTTTTACCTCATCACCTTCCTTGAGAAAGATCTGAGGTTCTCTGAAGTATCCAACCCCAAAAGGGGTGCCAGTACAGATAATATCTCCAGCTGCCAGAGTAATATCTCTGGAGATGAAGGCTATGATCTCAGGAATGGAAAAGATCATTCTGGATGTTGATGAATCCTGCATGGTTTGACCGTTAAGTTCAAGACGGATTCTCAGGTTGTGAACATCACCCACTTCGTCAGGGGTGACAATAAATGGGCCCAGAGGAAGGAAAGTATCAAAGGTCTTTCCCCTCACCCACTGTTTATCCGGAAACTGGCAATCCCTTGCGGAGACATCATTGCCAATAGTATATCCAAGAACGTGTTCCATGGCTCTTTCTTCAGGAATTCTCTTGCCTCCCTTACCTATTACCACAACCAATTCAGCTTCATAATCCACCTGTTTTGAGCTTTGAGGAAGCAGAATGGGAGTTTTATGGCCTGTTAGGGCATTTCTATATTTTGCAAACAGAATAGGATTTTTAGGGGGTGGAACTTTATTTTCCTCGCAGTGGTCGTAGTAATTCAATCCCAGGCATATTATTTTTTCCGGGTACATAACAGGTGGAAGCCATACAACGTCTTCTTCTTTATACTTAACCCCGTCTTCGATGCTTTCCAGAAGATTCCACAGTCTATTCAAATTGGGCACTGTTTTTTCCAGTTTTATCAGTTCTTCAGGGTCTGTAGAGGGTAAGTTGAACTTCTGAGACCTTGCAAATTCCAGGACATCGATAAGTTGATCTTCCCAATAGAATACAAGTGCTTTTTTTCCGTTTACCTTAACTATCCCTATCTTCAAGGCTCCTCCTTTGATAGTTACTATTTTTTAGTATACGTTTTTTACGCCTTTTCTCCAACAAAAATGTACACAATGCCAGATGTTAATCTGTACATTTTAAGGTTAATGAACCCTGCATTTTCCATAAATTTAATTATTTTTTCCGGCGTATAGAATCCCTTTACTGAAGAGGATAGATACCTGTAGGAGTATTTCCTACCGGAAATTAAAGCTCCGATTAACGGAATGATTTTTGTCAGGTAAAAATTATATATTTTCCCCCGGAAATTCTTTTCAGGAGGAACAAATTCAAGAATCAGGCATTTACCGTTCTTATTTAGGACCCTATGTATTTCCCTCAGGGTTTTCTCCTGAGATTCGATATTTCTTAATCCGAATCCCATGGTAACTATATGAAAACAGTCGGACTTTAAAGGAAGCTCTAACGCATCTGCTTCTATTAGATGGATTTTTCCATTAAGTCCTTTCTTTTTTATTTTTTCCCGTGCAATGGAAAGCATTTCTCCTGAAAAATCGAGACCAATTACTGAGAGCTTTCTTGCTGCAAATTCTATGGCTATATCACCGGTACCAGTGCATAAATCGAGGATAAATTCTCTTCCAGTGATATGAGAAAGTTTTACAAGTTTTTTTCTCCAGAGTCTATCAATGTTAAAGCTTAACAAATGATTTAAAAGATCATACTTGTTAGCAATATATGAAAAAAGTTCTTTCATTTCCTTGTTTTTCATGGAATTAACTTAATCTTATACATTTCAAAAGTCAATAACCAAAATTCAGCGAGCTTTCGACCTTTTTGTGGGAATATCGACGAAAATGTCGAATTCCTAACAAACAATCTGGGTTTATAAGCCAATTTGATCTGGCACAAAAATTGCGCCAATTAATTATAAGGAGGGAAAAATGATGAAGAAAAGTTTGATATCGATCGTGGTTATTACTCTCTTCCTTTTACCCCTTTATCTTGAGGCACAAGTTAGGCCCAAAAAGGTGGTAAAGCCTTATTTATTGAAAATGCCGGATTTGAAGGCCAGGATTGGCTGTCCTTCATTTGCATATCCTGGTCAGGAATTGAAAGGGAGGGTAAAGGTGAAGATAAGCAACACAGGCGCAGCTACCGCTTCGTCTTTTGCTGTGGATCTTGTGCTTTCCAGTGATACCGCAGTTCCGGTGAAATATGCAATTTATTCTTCTAATTTTCATGAGGACGTCCTGCTAAAGGGAGGAAGAGAATTTGTTAAATATCTTTTACCGGGAAAATCTATGGCACTTACCTTAAATGGTACCAATAAAATTCCTTCTGATACTCCAGCTGGTACATATTACCTTGGTGTTGTGGTAGATCCAGGTAATAAAGTTAAGGAGTATAATGAGACAAATAATGTCGCCCTTTGTAAAATCGAAGTGAAACCTTTGCCAGACTTAATTGTTACAGGGTTTGCTCATACGGGAGGCCCTCCAGGACATCCACCGGAATGCAGGTTGCTGGTCACTATAAGAAATGTAGGACAGGGCAGGGTTCCCCTGGGAACAGGAGCAAAGCTTAATGTGTATGTGAATAATGTCCTTGTGGACAGTATCGATCTGGATAGTTCCAGTGTGGAGCAGACAGCATATCATGATTTCC
>JAMOUL010000419.1 GCA_027062035.1 Candidatus Aminicenantota bacterium
ATAGATAGATATTTTTACGGTATCGTTGTTCCAAACTTCACAAGTGAGTTTTTGAAAAATTATTACAGAATAAAGGCTGACTTTACCAACATACTTACCTATCTCAGACTGAGCATGATTGGAAAAATGGAATATCTTAATGAATACTTGTTGGAGGGTGGTTTTATTCCTCCTCATGTTTTCAGGAGTATGTTGTCAGAGCAGGAATTCTTCAAAGAGATTGAGTCGCTTCCTTATTTCGATTATTTAAAAGAGGGTCTTTCTGATTTTCAACGAACAAAAGATGTACTGCTTCTCGAAAGGGGATATGAAAACTATATAATCGATTACCTTAGAACCACAAAATACGTTGATATGGGACATGAACCGATTTTGGCGTATTTCCTTGCACGAATGCATGAGGTGAAGGTTCTCAAAATAATAATAACCGGAAAACTCGTAGGGGTGGAGCAGGACGAATTGCAAAAAAGGGTTCCGGAGGTGATAGGATGAAAGAAATAGTGGTGATTGGCAATGCGGAAATTGTGGAGCCGTTTAGAGCTACTGGTGCGCATGTTGAGATAGTTCACTCTCCCCTGGAATCAGAGGAAGTATTAAAAAAGCACATTGAGGAAGGTACAAAACTCGTTTTTCTTGAAGAAGTATTTTTCAAGCACAATATTAAACTTATTATGGAGAACAGAGAAAAACTGTTTCCTACCATCGTTCCGATCCCTGGTAGGGGAGCAGAGGGATATGCTCAGGAAAGATTGAGATTGCTTATTAGAAAGGCTGTAGGAGCCGATATTTTTTAGGAGGGAAAAATGAAGGAAGGAAGAATAGTTAAAATTGCAGGTCCTCTTGTAGTGGCCGAAGGTCTTTCCGGTGCAAAGATGTACGAAGTTGTATATGTAGGCCATGAACGTTTAATGGGAGAAATTATTGAACTTAAAGGGGACAGGGCCTCTATTCAGGTTTATGAGGAAACAGGTGGGCTTGGCCCCGGTGATCCTGTTTACCCGTCAGGAGCGCCACTTTCTGTGGAATTAGGACCTGGTCTAATTGAATCGATTTTTGATGGTATCGAACGTCCTCTGGATGCAATAAGAGAAAAGGTTGGAGACTTTATTGAAAGGGGT
>JAMOUL010000420.1 GCA_027062035.1 Candidatus Aminicenantota bacterium
GACGAGGTTAAGGGTGGAGTTTTCCAGCTCTGTGTTGGTGGGATTTATTACATAGTTCCCATCTATATAGCCTACCCTTACCGCAGCAATGGGGATGTTGAAGGGAATGTCAGAGATCATAAGGGCGGCTGATGCGCCTATTATCCCCAGGGTATCGGGTTCGTTTTCCCTGTCGTAACTCAGAAGTGATGCCACTATCTGGGTGTCGTAGTTGTATCCGTTCGGGAAAAGCGGCCTTATTGGCCTGTCAATCAGCCTGCTTATGGTAACTTCCCTTTCTGTGGGTTTCCCCTCCCTTTTGAAGAACCCGCCAGGAATCTTTCCTGCGGCGTACGTGTTTTCCCTGTAATCCACTATCAACGGGAGGAAATCCACCCCTTCCCTGACTTCCTTTGAGCTTGTGGCGGTTACCAGGAGTAATGTATCTCCGTACCTGACAACCACAGCGCCATCGGCCTGTTTGGCCAGAAGGCCTGTGGAGATGGATAAAGTCCTTCCCCCTATCTCTACCTCAACCTGTTCTCCCATCTCTTACTTCCTTAGACCAAGTCTCTTTACCACTTCTCTATAACGGTTAAAATCGGTTTTCTTTAAATAGTTGAGAAGCCTCCTGCGCTGTCCTATGAGCATCATCATTCCCCTTCTGGAATGATAGTCCTTTTTGTGAACCTTAAAGTGCTCGGTTAACCTTTTAATCCTCTCTGTAAGAAGCGCTATCTGCACCTCAGGAGAACCGGAATCATTATCATGGATTCTGAATTCTCTTATTATCCTTTCCTTCTCTTCTTTTTGCAGAGACAACTTCTTCCTCCTTAAATTTTTTCTTTACTCCTTATTATAAAATAATTTTCACACCTTTTTCAATCATATATAATGAAAACTGGAGGTGAACTATGAAAAGAGCAATTTTATTTTTTATATTATCACTTCTCCTTTTTCCAGCCAGAAGGCTGGAGTTCAAAGACTTTATAAAGGTTGCACAGATCGGAAACCTGACGGTATCCCCTGACGGAGGGCGTCTCGCCTTTACCGTCTCGGTCCCGTGCATGAAGAAGAATCGCAACCTTTCCTATATTTATATGAAGGACCTTAAGACCGGAGAAGTGTGGCGCTTT
>JAMOUL010000421.1 GCA_027062035.1 Candidatus Aminicenantota bacterium
TAAGGGAAAAAAGAAAGCTCTTATGGAGACTGAAAAGAAGAGAACGGCTTCTAAAAAGGAAAAGAATGCTATTACAGAAAAAACTTCAGGAGATAGAACGAAACAGGGAGAAAAAGGAACAGCTCTTAAAGGAACTTTCTTCAGTCAAAATAACCACCCCACCAAAGCAGGAAAGGGGAAAGTCATCTCTTGAAAAGGGTAAACTCATCTGGCCTATCAGAGGAAAAGTGGTGAGAAAATTCGGTGTACAAATTCATCCTGTTTTTAAAACAAAGATAAAAAGCAACGGAATTGAAATCGCCCCCTCCATAGAAGATTATAAGGTTCGAGCTGCTGCTGATGGAAAGGTGGCCTTTGTTTCCAGATTCAGGGGTTATGGAAGGGTAGTTATTCTGGACCACGGAGGAAGATATTACACGATTTACGGTCATCTAATGGATATATATGTAAAAAAAGGAGAAATGGTAAAAAAAGGACAGTTTCTCGGGAGTCTTGGAGAAAGCAGTTTCTGGAAAGGAAGAACCCTGTATTTTGAAATTCGTTATGGGGAGGAGCCCTTAAATCCCTTGAGATGGCTCCCACGAAGATGATATTATTCTAAGCATGAAAAAAATTATTCCTGTATTTGTGGTTCTCGCCCTTCTTCTCGGGTTCTCCCTGAAAAACCAGCAGGTAGAATTTATCGGGAGGGCCTTTTATTACATTCTCTATAAATATGTGGAAAAGCTCGAACCTGCAAAGGTTATAGAGAATGGTATAAGGGGAATGGCCAAAAGAGCCCATTCTTCTTTTATAGAATCACCGGTTGAAACTTACAAAAACAGAGATAAATTGCTTCTTCCCGGATTTCAGGCCTTCTATTCCCGGGACGCTATGATAATTAAGGAGGTTTTTAAGGAAACAGATGCCGAAAGGAAAGGTTTGAAGAAGGGAGATCTACTGGTAGAGGTGGATGGTTTTCCTCTCAGATTAGCAACTGCACGGGAAGCGCTATGGAGGCTTTATGGTGAAGAAGGCACCACAGTAACCCTGAGGGTTCTTAGAAAAATGAAAATTCACGACTTCAAAGTTGTCAGGGATTTTCCCCGCAGGGATTTCGTTCTCAAGAAAAAAAGGCTCATCATTTATCGGCTTTTTAAAGATACCGTAAACGAAATCAAAGAATCAATATTAAATCGCAAAAAACTTATAATAGACCTTCGTTATTTTATCGATGGTGACTGGAAGGCATCTCTGGCCCTGGGTTCCTATCTGGCCAGAAGAAAAACAACGGTACAGCTTATAAATGGAGAAGAAAAGAAGAGCTTCATATTCAGAGGAAACTTCCCTGGCAAAATTGTCATTGTTACAGACCACTCCTGCACAGGACCCTGTCTGGTTCTTGCAGCTCCGCTTCAGGCATCGGGAATATCCTTACTTTCCCCTTCACAGGACCTTACAGGAGGATGTGCCCTTTCACCAATAAAATTTGAACAGAACAAACTCCTCCTCATCCCCACCATAGGAATAAAGGTAAATGGAACGGATATTTGTAAGAAAAAAATTAAAACAACCATGGTAAAGGAAAAAATACTCATTAAGGAGGCAAGAGCAAGGCTTGAGGGAAGAAAGCTATAGAAATTTCCTCTTTCTGATTTTTCTCGTTCTTGCGGCAGGATCCCTGATTTACCTGGAAAGGTCCAGAATATCCAAACCCGAAGAAAAAAAATCTGCTCCTCAAAAAATTGAGAAGAAAATAGAGTTCGAGGAAAAATTTCCGGAAAAAAAGGAGATTCCTGAAAAAAAGAAAGAAAAGAAAGAGAAGGGGAAAATAAAGCTTGCGGTGGTAATAGATGATTTTGGCACAAGCCAGGAAGTTGTGTATATGATGGAAAACCTGCCCAGGGAGATAACCCCTTCTATACTCCCTTTCAGACAATATTCAAGGTGGTCTGCCAAATACCTGAAGAAGCAGGGGTTTGATGTATTGCTGCATCTTCCCATGGAGCCAAAAAATCACTTTTTCAGAGAAGACAATATGCTCACTGTAAATATGACACGGGCACAGATGGAGAGATACCTTCAGCGCGCTTTAAGGGAAGTTCCGGGGGCTTCGGGAATAAATAACCATGAAGGTTCAAAATTCACAGCCGACCCAATAGCCATTAAAAACTTATTATTTTTGTTAACGAATCGAAATATGTTTTTTCTTGATAGCAGAACAACCAGGGATACTCTTGCCTATGAAACTGCCCGCACACTGGGCATAAAAACCTGCAAACGGGATGTATTTCTGGATAACGATCATAACATCAACTATATAAAGGGCCAGTGGAGAAGCTTTTTAAAAAAGGCAAGGAAAAGGGGATTTGCTATTGCCATTGGCCATGCCAGAGCGGAAACCATAACCGCATTAAAAATATTGCTAAAGGAACTCCCTCCTCAATATACCCTCGTAAGGGTAAAGAAGCTGGCAAAGTAGGATTATCTGAGTCTGTAGTAAACGATGCCAAGATACTCGTGGAGAGCGAGAAAGCTGGTAACCAGATACTCCCCATAGGGGAGGAGATATGAAATAAACGCCCCACTTCTATCAGTCCTGTAGTCGGTGGGAGCGGGGACAACTTCTATTCCATGCCTTTTAAAGGCATAAACTGACCTTGCCATGTGAAAGGCAGAAGTAACGAGGACCGCTCTTTTCCATCCTCTCCCATTCATTATTTTCTTCACCTCTATCGCCTGCTGCCATGTATTTATGCTGGAAGATTCCACAATAATGTCTCTGCCTCCCAGCCTTTCCATAAAAACAGCCATGGTTTCAGCCTCCGGAGGCCCGGAAGAGAAGAGCTTTCCCCCGCATACGATAACTGGAAGTCCGGTCTCCTTCTGAAGAATAAGGGCATACGCCGCCCTCTTTATTGAAGAATATCCTATGCAGAGACCATCCGGACAGTAATTGAAGCTTCCTCCCCCGAGCACCACAATAACGTCCGCTTTAATATCTTTCGGCTGGCTATACAGATTCTCCAGAGGAAAGATTAGAAGTTCGGCCACAGCCTTCGTTGACAGGGAATATAGAAGAAGGGTACTGAGTATTAACATGGCAATAGCAAATTTCTTTTTCCTCTGGAATAAAAAGATTGAAATTAAAAGAAGCAAAACGAGGCCGCCAGGAGGAAAAAATAAAAAACTGAGTACTTTCTCAATCATGCTTTAATTTTATAACATTCTTGCTTCTGTTAGAATAAGAGTATGAAGGGAAAGGGGTTTACCATTATCGAGGTCCTTGTGGTACTTGCAATAGTAAGTATCCTGGCTGCAATTCTGGTCCCTGCAGTGATAAAGAACATGAAGGATGCCTATATAGCAAGGACAAAAAACGAAACCATAGTGATTTCCTCGGCCATTCTCACCCTCCATAAGGATACTGGAAAATGGCCCTTTACAAATCTCCCTGGACCATCCGGAGGTGTGAATAGAACAGTTGGGGACATCTCCCACATACCAAAGGAGACTGCTCCAGAGGCAAGGCCTGGCGCAATAAACTGGGGGATTCTGGGGGAAGTAAAACCCCTCAGCGACTACCTTTTCTACAACAACCCGGACGAGAACTCAGGGCCCCTTTATCAGAATGAACCCGGAGAAGACTATCCGGTTAAGGGGAAATTTGCCTGGAATGGTCCCTACATAGATTATGAAATTCTTGATGACCCATGGGGAAATTCTTATGTTATAAACGCAAGGTATTTTCCAGGCAATCCCCTGGCAGGGGAAATGGCCCTGGAACACAGGGTCTATGTTCTTTCAGCCGGACCGGATGGAATGTGGTCCACTGCCTTTTCTGACACGATAAACCGAATGACATCCCCCGGCGATTCTCCCTACGGAGATGACATAGGGTTTATAATACTAACCAATGGAAAATACTAAGGGAATTTTTGATTTTCATACCCACACCTTCCTTAGCGATGGTGAGTATGGCCCCATGGAAACTGCACAGAGAGCCAGATCCAGGGGGTATGTTCTGATAGGCTTCTCTGACCACGTTGACTTTGGAACCTTTGAAGACACAATAAACAAGTTAAAAAAAGCCGTTGAGGCCATAAACCGCTCTGAAATGGGAATAAAAGCCATGGTTGGGGTGGAGATTACCCATGTTCCTCCATCTCAGATAAGAGAAATGGTGCAGCTGTGCAGGGAAACAGGGGCACAATATACCATCGTTCACGGAGAGACCCCCATAGAACCCGTTATAAAAGGTACAAACCTTGCTGCCATTGAAGCAGGCGCAGACATTCTTGCGCATCCGGGCTTCATAACAGAAGTAGAAGCCAGACTTGCGGCTGAAAATGGGGTATTCCTTGAGATTTCAGCAAGAAAAAAGCAGATGATAGCCAATGCCCATGTCATTGAGATGGCCAGAAGATCCGGGGCTCCTTTCCTTGTTAACAGCGATGCCCATGAAGATGCGCATCTTCTTACAGAGGAAACCCTGAAACAACTTTTAAAAGCTTTTGATATAAAGGAAGAAGAACTTATTGCCAATATAAAGGAATTTCTCAAGAAAGTTTCCTATCTTTGATTTACTTGGAAACTCCCGGAAATGTTACAAAATCTTATTGGGGGGTGGAAAATGAGAAGATGCCTTGAAAAAAACCTGGAAGTGGTCCTGAGGGAAGGCAAAACCCTGGAACTCAGGGAAGATTCAAAACTTATAATCTTTAGCGATATTCACATAGGCGATAAAACAGAGGGAAGCGATGATTTTAAGGGAAATTGTGAACTATACCGTTGTGCACTTGAAGAATACTACAGGGAAGGATTTTCCCTCATACTTCTGGGGGACTGCGAAGAGTTATGGGAATGTGACCTTTCCAGAACTATTATTGCCTATTCTGATATATTCGCACTCTATGCTAAGTTCATAAATAAAAAGAGGCTCTTCAGAGTGGTGGGAAACCATGATATAACCCTTACCTGTAAACACTACCTGGAAAGGGAAGAAGAAAAATTAAGGCGCTCAGGGAAGGAATCCCTCATAAAGTTCATTCCAGGGATAACAGGCTATCCCTTTGGGATAAAACTGAAATACGGTGAAAATACCATCGTTCTTATACACGGTCATCAGGGCGATTTTAAAAGCAACCAGCTCTGGAAACTCTCCAAACCAGCTGTAAAGTACTTCTGGAAGGGCTTTCAGATGCTTTTTAAAGTAGCCTCGGAAAGCCCTGCTAAAAAGCTGAAGAAGAGAGCGAAATACGAAAGGGACTACTACGATTGGGCAAGGAGACATAAGGTCATTTTGATAGCCGGACACACCCACAGGCCAGCCTTTGCCTCAAAGACAAAAATTGACCGATTAATGGAAGAAGAAAGGAGATTGATGCGTTCTCTTGAAAGGGAAAGGGACGAAAAAAAAGAAAAGAAACTGCAGGAGATCAGAAGAAAAATAGAAAGGAAAATAAGGGAGGAAGGAGAAAGCGCCTATCTGGGTGATCTACCCCTATATTTCAACCCCGGGTGCTGTATTTTCCCTGACTCGGTAATAACAGGAATAGAAATTACAGGGGATGAAATCAGGCTTGTGGGATTCAAATTGAAGGGTTGCAAAATAAGCAAGATCATCTATGAGAAGGGTTCTTTAAAAAAATATTTCAAGAGGATAGCATGATAATAGATATTCATATTCACATAGCAAAACCGGGAAAACCCGGGGATGAGTCGTACTGGTCAGGAAAATTTTCGAGTTCCCCTGCCTTTATGTACATGGTTCTTCTGAGTGGAAACCTCTTTTCTCCCCTTACTGCTGAGGCCATAGAAAACCACATATTAAGCATAATAGAAAATTCCCAAACTGTGGAAAAGGCCGTACTCTTGGCCCTTGACGAAGTCTATGATGAAAATGGCGAAAGGAGGCCGGAACTCACCCACCTCTACGTGTCAAATTCATACATACGAAAACTCTCTGAAACCCACGATAAAGTCCTTAAAGGATATTCGATTCATCCACATAGAAAAGATTTCAAGGAGCAACTTGCCAGGGCAAAGGAGGAAGGAGCTTTCCTTATAAAGCTCATCCCATCTTCTCAAATGTTCGATCCCTCTTCTGAAAAAATAAAAGGGTTCTGGAAAACCATGGCAGAGCTTTCCATCCCTGCTCTTTGCCACACCGGACCTGAGTATGCCATTCCCACATCTGATTCATCATATAACAAATACAATGACCCTGAGTACCTAATACCTGCCCTGGATGAGGGTGCCACAATAATTGTGGCCCACTGTGCCACCCCATATTTCGGGGTATTCGATACCCCCTATGAAATGCATTATTCTAATCTCGTAAAATTGTTCAACTCTGCAGAAAAAAGGGGATGGAAACTTTATGCAGATATATCGGCTCTGGCAACTCCCTTTCGTTACGAGTACATAAAAAGAATTCTCCGGGACCTTCCTCAGGAAAGGCTCCTTTTTGGCAGTGATTATCCTATTCCCATCTCCACAATGGGAATCGTTCCCCCTGACAAAAATCCCCTGGACCTTTACATTTCCTTCCTTAAGGAAATGGGGTTCAAGGAAGGTGTGTTTCACAATGCATCTTCTCTGCGGGAGATGGTATAATAAATCCTGCCAGCTGGCATAAAAACTTCTGTTATAATTTTCAAATGCCGAAGGAGAAAGAACTATTTATCAGGGCGAGAGAGATTCTAAGGTCCCACCCCACTCCTCTTCTGGTATGTTCCAGACAGATAATCGGCCGTAAATTTGAACTTCTGAAAAGGCTTTTCCCTGAAGTTTCCCATTTTTATGCGATGAAGGCCAATTCCCATCCAAAGGTGGTGGAGCAGGTGGTAAACATGGGTATGGGTCTTGATGTTAGCTCTCCAGGAGAACTTTCCCTTGCAAAAAAATATTCGGTGCCAGGCGAAAAGATCATCTACACCCAGCCCATAAAAAAAGAAGAGGAAATCGAAATTGCCAGGGATTACGGAGTAAAGGCTCTTATCTTCGACAACCCTGAGGAAGCGAAGAAAATAGCTCGCATCTGGAAAGAAGCCCCTGTCTTACTGCGAATAAAGGTGGAGAATCCCTTCTGCGTGGTAAATCTTTCTGAAAAATTCGGTGCAGAACCAGGGGACGCAAAGGAACTGATTAAATTCGCCCGGGAGAAGGGTCTCAACCCCAGAGGCATTGCCTTTCACGTTGGATCACAGACTGTAAACCCGGTACCTTACATCGAAACGTTGAAGATAGTCAAAAGACAGTTTGATATCCTGGCATCTGAAAAAATCTTTATGGACCTGCTGGATATAGGGGGTGGATTTCCAGTAACCTACCGTCAGCCGCTTATGGCTATAGAGCAATTTATTGAGCCAATTAATCATGTGCTGGAAAACTATTTCCCCTCTACAGAGATCATCTCCGAACCCGGAAGATTCATTATTGGAGACGCATGTTATCTTATTGCCAGGGTGGTCGGAAAAGCAATACGCAAGGGAATGAACTGGTATTACATAGACGACGGACTTTATGGAAGTTTCTCGGGAAAGGTGTACGACCACGCTGATTACCCGGTTTTAACCGAAAGGGAAGGACAGGGGAAACCATCGGTTATAGCAGGACCCACATGTGATTCCTTCGATGTGGTTTACAGAGAAATTCTTCTTCCTGAGCTGGAAATAGGTGACATTCTGATTTTTACCAGTATGGGAGCCTACACCTACAGCAGTGCCTCAAATTTTAACGGACTGGAAAAACCAAATTTAATAATAGAGGAGGAGGAAATTGAGTTTTAAATATTTTGAGGATCTATGGAATTTATGGTACACGGAATTACACAATGGAACAGCAGGGTTAACACTGAAAATCAAAAAGGTGCTCTACAGTGGTGAAAGCAGATTTCAGAGGATTGAGGTATTTGATACTTACGAATACGGAAAGATGCTGGTGCTTTACGGTTCCATAATGTTTACCGAAAGAGACGAATTCGTTTACCATGAAATGATAGCCCATGTTCCCCTGTTTGTGCATCCATCTCCGGAAAAGGTTCTCGTCATTGGAGGAGGGGATGGGGGAACTGTCAGGGAAGTCCTCAGACATCCTGAAGTGAAAAACCTTACCATGGTGGAAATAGACCAGCAGGTTGTGGAAGTTAGCAAGAAATTCTTCCCGACCATGTCATCCGGTTTTTCAGATCCAAGACTCAACCTTCTCTTTAAAGACGGAGCAGAATTTGTCAAAAATGACAGGGAAAAATACGACATCCTCATAGTGGACTCTGCAGACCCTGTGGGACCAGCAGATGTTCTGTTTAGAGAAGAATTTTTCAGGAATACAAAGGAGCGTCTAAAGGATGGCGGAATATTCGTGGCCCAGACGGAATCTCCCTTTTACCATCCGGACATAGTTAAAAACACTTATTCCATACTGAAGGGACTCTACAAAAACGTATTTATGTACTGGGCATGGATACCGGCTTACCCCAGCGGGATCTGGAGCTTTTGTTTCTGCAGCGATACTCTACACCCGCTGGAGAACTTCAGGGAAGATAAATATAAGACTCTCAAGTTAAAAACAAAATATTACAATAAAGGGGTCCACTTCGGGGCCTTTTCTCTTCCAAACTTTGCAGAAGAACTTATTAAATAGGAGGAAAAAATGGCAAAGTACAGGATTGTGCTTTTACCAGGAGACGGAATTGGTAACGATGTTATGGATGCTGCAAAAATTGTCCTGGAGGAAATTAAACTCGACGCAGAGTATGTGCATGGAGACATAGGCTGGGAGTTCTGGAAAAACGAGGGAAACCCTCTTCCAGACAGGACAATTGAATTGCTTAAAACCGCAGACGCAGCATTGATGGGAGCTATAACCTCCAAACCAAAGGACGAGGCAGCAAAGGAACTCGCACCGGAATTAAGAGGAAAGGGATACACCTATTTTTCTCCCATTGTCAGGCTGCGCCAGGAGTTTGATCTGTATATAAACCTCAGACCCTGCAAATCCTACAAGGGTAACCCCCTGAATTACAAAGACAATATTGACCTGGTAATATTCAGGGAAAATACCGAGGGAATGTACGCAGGCGTTGAATTTTACCCTCTTCCCGACGAGGTAAGGAAGGCTCTTTTGATCCATCCAAAGATGAAAAGATTTGAGAACGTACCAGCGGATGAAATTGCCCTCTCAACAAGGATTATGACCCGAAGGGGATGCGAAAGAATAGTGAGAGCTGCCTTCGAGTATGCCAGGGCAAATAACAGAAAAACCGTTACACTTGTGGAAAAGCCCAATGTGCTCAGGGAAACCGGTGGACTTATTACGAGAATAGCGAGGGAAATTGCAAGGGAATATCCGGAAGTGGAACTCTGGGAAACCAACATAGATGCTATGGCCATGTGGCTTGTAAAGAACCCTGAAAAATATGACGTGCTGGTAGCAGAAAACCTCTTCGGGGACATTATCTCTGACCTCTCAGCTCAGCTTGTAGGAGGTCTCGGCTTTGCCCCATCTGGAAACATAGGAGAAAACTTTGCCCTCTTTGAACCCACCCATGGTTCAGCGCCCAAGTATGCCGGCCAGTACAAAGTAAATCCGATGGCCATGCTCCTTGCCACGAAAATGATGCTGGACTATCTTGGCGAAAGGGAAAAAGCTATAAGGCTGGAAAACGCCATCGCCAGGGTAATAGAGGAGGAAAGGGTAAGGACCTATGACATGGGAGGGAACAGCACAACCCTTGAAGTAGCTCAGGAGGTAGCCAGGAAGTATAGAGAAGGGGCATAAAGCACTGCCAGCCCTTGACTTACAGGGAAAATGTTCCAGAATATCAGTATGAGAAAGTTACTTTTAGTAAGCACCCTATTATTTTTTAGCCTTTCTTTAATAGCAGGTGCAAGCGTAGAACTGGTTTTTAGCGGAGGAATGTGGTCTCTTAACCTTGTAAAGGGTCGGATAGAATCCCTTGCCAACGATCAGATTGATAACGCCATAAGGGACACCATTGAAAACGACTACCCGGAACTTCGAGACGCAAGCTATATGCATACGGTAAATTTTGACTCCTCCGGCGGAAATTATGGTCTGGGACTCAGGATTTATCCAGGGGGAAAGAAGGGGAGTTTCAGCCTTGGCGTTTTCCTTTTCAAAACCAGCATGACCCTGGAAATGGACGGTACCATTCGTATCGAAAAGGAAGGAAATTATGGAATTGTGAATGGCCAGGGCAAGGTCAACATAAATACACCTGCTCTGCTTCTCGAACTCAGATGGGAATTCCTTCCCTCCAGCCTTATATCTCCCTATATAACCTTTGGGGGTGGTGCTGGATATCTGAACGGAGACGCAGCGTTCAATGGCGATATAGAAACACACGTTGGAGGTACTGTGGAATATGACACAATAAGCGAAAGCAAAACCTTTGACCAGTTAAGGGAAGAAGAAGAGAATGTTCCCAGTGTGTTACCCTTCGCAAAGCTGGTACTTGGCGTGAGGGCAAGGCTGACCGATAACTTAAATGCCTTCATTGAGGGAGGACTCCTCAATGGATTCGTATTTTCCGGCGGTGCAGGCTTCAGATTCTGACCCACACTATAGACAACACATTATTTGAAATTATTCGTCGTTCTTATCCAGCGCTTCTTTAAGCTTCTCAGCAAAGAATCCTTCGCGGGGAGCACGTGGAGGCTTTTTCTTCTTGAATTTCCTCTTTTTCTTCTTGGGAATCCAGGGCTTTTCCTTTAGCTCTTCCTCTTCCATGCGCTCCTCAGCAAACTTTTCGAACCCTCTCTTTTTCTCTTCCTCTGGAGTTTCTTCCTTCTCTATAGGAATTTCCATCGCCTTGTTCAGGTCGAGCTTGAAATAGCCAAATTCTTCCTGGGGCACAAACTCCTCGTTTCCAAGGAGGGAACGGACAACATCCTCCTTCGGGGTACCATGGATGATATCAAGGATATGATAGATCTTAAGATAATGTATAAGGAATCCCTTTTCTGCCTCTCCAAAGCTCTTGACAATCTCTCTTATAAGGGCAGTAAGATCGGGGATCTTTCTTAATTCTTCCATTCGGCTTATAAGTTCTGAAAGTTCTTCCCTTGTTATGAACACCCTCTTATCCACATCAATCTCTGAGGATATCTCGGCGTCCTTGAGAGTAAACCTGTCGCTATCTGCATCATAAAGCAACATTGGTGCATGGAAGGGCTTTTTCTCCTTTCTCAGAGAGAGCTTGAAATGATCTCCTTCCCACTCCAGGAAGAGCTGAGCTCCCTGTACCACGAAGTTTTCCTTGAAGTACTTTCCAAATCCCAGTATGTAGTTACGTTCAGGAAAATAAAAAAGCTTATAGGATCTTCCTCCATCCCGGGCTTCCAGCTCCAGCTCTCCTTTGAGAAGATTTCTCATACCCTTTCTCACCCGTACTGCACCGCTTAACACTTCTCTCCATGTAAGCAGGTATCTGTTTCTGGACTCTCTTTTCTTTTCTTCCCTTTCGAAATCCCTCAAATAAGCATCTATTTCCACCTTCGAGCGGGAGAAGAAAATGGGGAGTTTCTTTCTGATCTTTACAGGAAGGTTCTTTTCAAGATTAACAAGGTTAACCCAGGTATTCCACCTTCCATATCCCTTTTTGGAAACAAGAACGAACGTGAGCTTTTTGGGAGTCAGTTTTCTGTTAAGACCAAGGCACCATCTTCCAAAGGAGGGATCGTCCTTGCTCTTACCCAGCACCCTTTCCACAAGCTCCTCTGTTGTAGCAGAACTTCCCTTTCCCTTTATGTACTCTTCGACCTGGGAAATCGCCTCGTCCTCCGGTTCGGGAATTTTCTCTGCAATATCTATAAAGTTTCCCCAGATGCAAAATTCCGGACTCTTCTCTGCGATCTCCATCAACTCTTTTCTGGACTTCCTTACTATCTCGTCAGAGGGCTGGGTTTCCTCCTTTCTGGGGTCCTTCTCAGGTGATAGCTTTGGGCATTCCTTCAGCTCATAACTGGGAAGATAATATCCTATCTTTGCCCTCTTCAGATATTTAAAATGCTCTTTTAGAATTCCCCTGCCTTCGTATTCCAGAGCCAGCATGTAACAGCCCAGGTCCTTGGAGTATTTCTTGTCCACCACCTTTAATATGGCTCCGCCCTTGAACTCTTCGTATTTGTCCCTTCCTATACGCAACTTCTCATCAAATTCCTTGTAAATTAGATCTCCAATCTCGTATCTACAATCCGGATTGTATATTTTCACCGGTTCAAGGGACCTTTCCTCCATAAGCTTCCTTGCATAGGCCTCAGCCACCTGATCCAGGGAGAATGGTCCCTCTCCCTTGTTAAGATATTCCTTTAAAAACTTCTCCCTTTCCATTCTAACCCATCAGCCTCCTCATAATTGCTTTCTGTATGTGCAGTCTATTTTCTGCCTGATCAAGAACTATGGATCTTGGATGATCCAGTACCTCATCCGTAACCTCTTCCCCCCTGTGCGCAGGCAGACAATGCATAAAATAGGCTGTCTCCTTTGCAAGGCTGAAGAGTTCCATATTTACCTGATATGGAGGGAACACCTTCAGCCTCTTTTCGCGTTCTGCCTCCTGGCCCATTGAAGCCCAGACATCAGTATATATTGCGTCAACGCCCTTTACTGCCTCCCTGGGATCGGTATAAAGCTCTATGTGAGCCCCCTCCCTTCTGGCCGCTTCCACTATCTCCATGTTGGGCTCGTACCCCTTTGGGGTGGCTATTCTCAGTTTCATTCCGGTCCTTGCTGCCCCCCAGATAAGGGAATGAGCTATATTGTTTCCGTCCCCTACATATGCAAGGGTAAAGTTTTTGAGATCATGGCCCTTTTCCCAGATAGTAAACAGATCCGCCAGGATCTGGCAGGGATGATAGAGATCCGAAAGGGCATTGATGACGGGCACAGTGGCGTTTTCTGCCATCTTCTCCAGTATGTCCTGGCCAAAGGTCCTTATCATTATTCCGTCAACCCACCTCGAAAGATTCCTTGCAACATCCTCAACGGCTTCCCTCTTTCCAAGCTGTATATCCTGGGGAGCAAGATAAATTCCTATGCCTCCCAGCTGATATATTCCTGTCTCAAAGGTAACCCTTGTCCTGAGGGAGGGTTTCTCAAAAATCATTGCAAGGACTTTGCCTGCAAGGTCCTTTCTGTGGGCATCAATATTGTTTTTTATTTCTTTGGCAAGCTGGAAGAGTTCCATAACCTCTTCCCCGGTCAAATCTTTTATAGTGAGTAGATCCTTTTCCATGTTTCACCTCCTATTATTCTTGTGCCTGATTTTCCATCCAGTGCGGATTTTAGTTTCTTTGCAGAGGTTATAATTACCTCCTTTCCCCCACTCTTAAGGAATTCTATGGCTGCCTTTATCTTGGGTCCCATGGAGCCGGCAGGAAATTGGCCCTCTTTCAAATACTTTTCAGCTTCTTCCACCGTTATGCGCCTCAGCGGTTTCTGGTCTGGTTTACCGAAGTTAATGTAAACCTGATCTACCGCAGTAAGGGTTATAAGATAATCTGCCTTTATTATTTTCGCTATCAGAGCAGCTGTAAGGTCCTTGTCTATAACTGCCTCCACTCCCTCAATTAAACCATCCTTATTTATAATTACCGGTATTCCTCCTCCTCCACCTGCGATGACAATTATCCCGTCATCAACCAGATCCTTTATTACCCTCTTGTTGAGGATATCTATTGGGGCAGGGGAAGGAACAACCCTCCTCCATCCCCGACCTGAATCTTCAATAACTGTCCAGCCCTTTTCCTTCGCCAGCTTCTTTGCCCTCTCCTCAGAATAGAATGGACCCACAGGCTTTGTTGGATTCTGAAAAGCCGGGTCTTCCGGGTCCACCAGAACCGGAGTAAGAACGGTAGCCACCTCCTTGTCAAGGGACAGCTTCCTCATATAGTTCTCAAACCATACCTGAAGCATGTATCCTATGGAGCCTTCGGTCATAGCATCCGCCACATCTATGGTAAAGGGAGGAATGATATGAGACGCCATCTCCATCTGAAGAAGAAGATTTCCCACCTGGGGTCCGTTTCCGTGTACTATCACCAGGTCGAAATTTCTCCTTGCCAGTTCAGAGACCTTTTCCACTGCCTTATGAGCGTTCTCGAACTGCTCCTTTTGCGTACCCTTCCCGTCAGCTGGAAGGATGGCGTTTCCTCCAAAGGCAACTACCGCTACTCTTCTCATATCAGATTTCTCTGCTTAAGAACATCCTCCAGAGTTGGGCGTCCAATTTCCTGAAGCTCATAGAGAACCCTTACACTTTTCTTGTTGATCTTCATCAATCTGCCAAGATCAATTGGAGTGGCTATTACAACAAGTTCAGCATCGGACCTGTTTATGGTTTCCTCCAGTTCCTTTATCTGCTGCTCCCCATATCCCATGGCGGGCAGAACGGCCTCGAGATGGGTATATTTATTGAAAGTATCCACAATGGATCCCACAGCAAAGGGTTTCGGACTAATAATCTCCGCCGCCCCATATTTTTTCGCCGCCATGAACCCTGCGCCGTACCCCATCTCTCCGTGGGTTACAGTGGGACCGTCTTCTATTACGAGAACGCGCTTTCCTGAAATTTCGTGTCCGTTTTCCACAAAGAGAGGAGAGGCTGCATCTATAACAATTGCTTTGGGATTGACGTTCTTTATATTCTCCCAGATGGTCTGGACACCGAGTCTATCCGCTGTCTCCTCCTTATTGATAATTATCACATCAGCACGCCTGAAATTTGCCTCTCCTGGATGATACAGAAGTTCGTGCCCCGGCCTGTGAGGGTCTGCTACAACTATATGAATATCTGTCTTGTAAAAGGGCAAATCGTTGTTGCCACCATCCCAGAGGATTATATCCGCTTCCTTTTCTGCCTCTCTCAAAATCGCTTCATAATCCACTCCGGCCCATACAACAGCTCCGTTCCTGATGTGTGGTTCGTACTCCTCCCTCTCCTCGATAGTACAATTCGCCCTGTCCATATCTTCAAATGTGGCGAAGCGCTGAACCCTCTGTGCCACCAGATCTCCATATGGCATGGGATGCCTTATAACTGCCACCTTTTTTCCGTATTCCCTGAGAATCTTAACAATCTTTCTGCTGGTCTGGCTCTTACCGCAACCTGTCCTGACAGCTGTTACTGCTATTACAGGAAGTTTGGATTCAACCATTGTCTCTTCCGGTCCAAGCAGGGCAAAAGACGCCCCTGCTGCCAGAGCCTCAGATGCTTTATGCATTACATATGTATGCGGTACATCGCTATAAGCAAAAATTACCTTATCAATCTTTTCTTTTTTTATTATTTCCGTAAGCTGAGACTCTGGATAAATGGGAATACCATTGGGATAAAGCTTCCCGGCAAGCTCCGGCGGATAAATTCTTCCTTCTATATTGGGAATCTGAGTTGCAGTGAAGGCTACGACTTCGTACTCCTCATTGTCTCTAAAATACACATTGAAATTGTGAAAATCTCTTCCTGCTGCACCCATTATGAGTACCTTTTTTCTCATGATTACCTCCTTGAAAGATTTATTTAGATTTAGAGAAACTTTCTATTCTTCCTGTGTCTCAGTTTCCTCTAAAAACTGAAGAAATGCTTCTCTGAACTCGCTCAATCCGCTTTCTGGGATCACTATACTGGACTTTCCTCCGCTTTTCTCTGTAATACGAAGATAGCGACCTCTATGGTTTTCCATAAGGTCAAAGTGAAATTTTTTGTTTTCAATTCTGATGGTTTTAGAAAAAATGTTTTTCCTTTCCATATCGTCCCCCTGTCCTTTTTATTATTTCTTGTATACTAAATCCTTCAGCAATACTGCATCCACTGATGAGAAGATCTTTATCACGGAATAATCAGGCACAGTCCTGAGCACTATGGCCTTTGCTATGGGTTTCTTCACCTTATTGAGAGACCTGAAAATAAGAAGAATATCTCCTTTCTTCAGTCCTTGCTTTTCTCCCCCGTCAATTATGGCCCATCCTCCATCTCCCACCTGGGCGAATTCGGATTCAAGAAATACAATCTTAAAAGCCTCGCCCGAAGGTCCCCCGGAGTTTCTCAATAAAGGCTCTTCCTTTATGGTAAACTCTTCCTCCGGAGTAAATTCCATCACGTAATCTCCAATCCTGACAGCGGAGCAAGTGTTAACCAGTTGCATTACAGCATACCTGTCTTCATGCCTCAAGATTTTTCCATAGCCGACCATTCTGTATACAAAGTAACCAGAAGGAAGATTTCCTCTTTTGCTCACTATTAAATATGTTTTTCCATCTTCGAGGTTTCCTCCCTTAACAAATACAATTGAGCCGTCAGAGAAGGATGTAATTTTAAATTCTTTATCCATTGATGAAGTGATTTTCGCCGCTGGAACCCCTTTCAGGACAAGAAGTGAACAACTTATATCTGCTTTTCCCACCTTGAGTTCCATGGAAAAAAGAGACAGACTAAAACCCACAATAAAAGAAAATGCCAAGAACTTCCTCATATTAACCTCCTTAAGGGTTTTTACTGAAAAAGTTTAAAGGAAAAAAGAAAACAAGTCAAGGAACTTGACATGCAGCCTTCTAAATATACTAAACTATAGTATAGGGAGGAAAAAATGAAAAATTCCTTTTTCTTTTTCTTTGCAGTTGGAACAGCCTTTTTCTTTGGATATTTACTGGGACAAAAAGTAATAAAGGACAGATTCCCTGAGTTTCAGGAAGACTACGAATTTTAATTTATTCCAGAAGAAGGTAGTCTGATTTTATATAGGGGGGTCCAAGAAACCAGCCGTCTGCAATTTTTCCTGCTATTCTGGAAAGCAATTCCTTAATACCCCCATTAATTACTATCTCACCCTCTTCCCCGAGGGCCACTTCGTTTTTGAAAATATAAATTTTTCTTATGATGGAGTAGTCATCACAACTTACCCTCGGGAGGTTTATCTCCAGATTGCTCCAGTATAAAATAGGAGGAGAATCCGGGGTGAGCCTGTGGTAGTTAACAGGACTCCTTGATACAAACTTACCCTTCCGGAATATTGGTCTCCTCTTCATCTCCAGCCCTATTGCATCAAAGGGAAAGGACCCGGGGGCAAAATCCTTCTCTGGATTTTCTGTAATTGAAAATTGAAATTCCCTGAAATTACGATTCTTAGAAGAAAGCAGGTAGGAAATAATTCGGTAAGTAACCAGAGGATGAAGGACTATTTTTTTCCCTCCATTACCCTTAAGGGGGTGGATAAATCCCCTCTTTCTTGTCCACACAGTATACTCCAGTCCCTCCTCATAATAGGTATATCCAAAAAGTGTTTCCGCATATTCACCCCGCAATCCCTTTGTATTTAAAAGCACCACCTTCCGCTCAAGTTCTTTATACTCCACAACCTCTTCTGGTAGTTGAGGTCCTTCCTTTAATCGGGTTATTCCACTGGGGTCCTGAACGAGAACCTCCCCCTTCTTGATTGTGGAGGGAAGGGGAAAACTCACAGGTTCGCTTATTATCATAGGATAAGTATCAAAATCAACCTTTCCATTATGGGAAAAGGCAAAGAAACTACCCCCTCTTTCCTTTTTCCACCGCAGGGCAAATCCCTTCGCCCTCCCTGCATGTGCCCTGGAAAGCCTGCCTCTTTCAAGGACGGCCCACCATTCCTTATAGGCCCATACTTCCCCTTCAAGCTCCCTTTTCTTAAATTCCTCAAGCAACTCTTCCGCTCTTTTATAAAGTTTTTCCATATCCAACCACCAGAAAATTGGGATTTCGAGAAGAGTATCTTACCACCTGGCCATTTTTGTGACAGAAAAGACCCTCTTCTGAAAAGTCCTCAGCTCCAATAAATATATCGCCCTCCTGCAGGGGTATCGGGATTATAAGAACAAAGGGCTTTAACGGATATTTGGCCCGCCCATTTTCAACCCAGAAACCCTTTGCCACCTTAAAAATTGCCCAGCTGTTTTCAACATCCAGTTCTCCCTCTGAAATTTCTGTAATATATGCCCCTTTCTTTATCTTTGGCAGAAGGTCAAGGTAGCTCTCCTTCCCCGGGAGCACTGCTGTAAAGAAAGGACGAACAAGGGGTGGCTGAAAATATTTCTCCCTTCGACCATGGGGAATTAAGGGCAGTCCGGATATCAATGAAGTAAATCTGGAAGAGGGAAAACTCGCTATTCTGCCATTTTCTATTATTACCTGAGAAGAAAATTCATTCCCCTCATCATCCACTCCAGGTCCCAGGGAATACATTGTAACCTCCCGGGAGAAGGCTTCAGTTCCAAGGTCCGAAGTTGAAAAAGGGGATTTATCCTGGAGTACGTAGTCCAGCTCCATGGGATGCCAGAAAACTTCGTGGACAAATACTGCTGCCGCTGCACCTTCTATTAGAAACTTCATCTCGCCGGAGGCTGGAAGGGGCTTTGCCTTTTTTCTCTCTTCCAGTCTTGCAGCAAATTCATTGGCCAGAAATTCCCAGGAAGGGGCTTTATCAGCGGATATACTTCTTAAAACAACCTCCCCTTCTTTAATCTTTACAGAAACGAAGCTCTCCTCCTTTTCTCTCAGGCCTTCATCATTAAAAACTATGACCTTTCTTTTAAAACTTCTAAGCGTAATTTCGCCAGATTCTATGTTATATCTCAGATCCTTGAGGGTCTTCATTAGAAAAAGGTAATCGTGCCGGGGAAACTCCTCTGGTTCAGCATACTCTCCTGGATAAAGGGAAGGTCTCGCAAAGAAAAACTC
>JAMOUL010000422.1 GCA_027062035.1 Candidatus Aminicenantota bacterium
CGGTTTTATATCCCTGTGAATAATTCCTTTGGAGTGAGCAAATTCAACTGCTTTTAACACCTGTTTATATATGTCAAGGGCTCGCTCGAAAGATAGTTCTCTTTTCTTTATAATCTCCTTCAAGCTCTTTCCTCTAATGTACTCCATAACTATGAAATAAAAATCTCCAACCTGCTCAAAGGAATAAATTGTTACAACATTTGGGTGATTAAGTCTGGCCTGGGCAATGGCTTCTATTTTAAACCTGGCCATAAGTCGGGCTTTTTTAGCCAGGGCAGGTGCTATAACCTTAAGGGCAACTTCCCTCTCCAGTGTTAGATCCCTGGCCAGATATACAGCTCCCATCCCCCCTTCGCCTATTTTTCTTATTATTTTATAATTTCCTATAATAGTTCCAATCATAAAGGTTTACCCCCGCTCTCCAAGGGTTGCAACAAAATTCCCGGGTGGTTTGACTCCGGTTTCCTTCGGGTTTTCCTTCTGCATGTTATGAAAAATGTAGTAACCCAATCCTATCAGGAAAAGGGTGAGAATAATTATAGCTACCCAGAGAAGAAAATTCCTTCTCTTCTCCCCTGATCCCAGCCCGGGAGGTTCCTGTTCTTTTGTATCATCAACATAAAGTTCCACAGGGGTGGATTCCTCATCAACAAGTACAAGTTCCCTACCAAATGAAACTCCTATAGCAGTAATATTGTCCGGCCCCCCCCTTTTTTTAGCAAGATCTATAAGATAATCTACAGCCTCCTGAATGGGAAGTCTGCCCAGGATTTCCTTCATCTCGAAATCCGAGACAAGATTCGATAGGCCATCGGTGCACAATAAAAATTTATCCCCTTCTTCGATGGGGAATGGACCTATAATCTGAGGATTTACCTCCTTTTTCATTCCAATCATTTGAAGAAGCACATTCTTGCGGGGATGGTGCCGGGCTTCTTCCTCGGTTATCAACCCATCTGCCACAAGTTTTTCCACAAAGGAATGGTCTTCCGTGAGCTGAAAAATTTTTCCATGAGATATCTTATATATTCTCGAATCTCCCACATGGGCTATATACCCTTTATTGTCTTTAATATAAAGCAGGGAGAGGGTTGTTCCCATCCCCTTTTTATCCGGCTCCGAATTGCCAATTTTCTCTATTTCCCTGTTTATTTTTTCCAGAGATTCCCTGAAAAAGGTTATCGGATCTCCTCCCATACCTTCTTTCATCATCTCTATAAGGTTTGTTACCGCGGTTCTCGAAGCTACTTCCCCTGCAAGATGCCCTCCAAGTCCATCTGCCACAACAAATACATAAGAACCATCGGGAAGATTTACTGCGTTGAAATAGTCCTCATTCTTGTTTCTTATAACACCAACATCGGTCTTTCCATAAAAACTAACTCTCATACCAATTTTATTGCCAGGACATGCGCTCCTGCCTTAATTCTGTCTTCATCCTTCAATTTCACCCTGAGGATCTTCTCCCCATTAACATAGGTGCCTGATTCCGTGTCATAATCGGTGATATACACTTCTCCGCCTGTACATCGAAGAGAAAAGTGATGCGGCTCCAGACCTGGAAGCAGAATATCGCAATCTGAAGCACTACCCACCACATTCCGTCCCTCGAATATCCTGAAGGCTTCGCCACGGGAGGGCCCCTCGATAACCGCCAGCCACCCACAAATTTCTTTGTCTATTTCAAATACCCTGCTCATATTAATCTACCTCAAAAGTCTGAAGAGGAATTCACTGTTTCCTATTTTTATCACATCCCCATCCTGCAACTTCGCCCTCTCCACCAGTTCACCGTTCAAAAATGTCCCATTTTTTGAATTGAGATCGTCAAGAATAAACTCCCCATTTCTGAAATAAATAGCAGCATGCTGTTTGGAAACGAGCTCATCGTCGATCATAAGATCAGAAGATGGATCCCGTCCAAGAAAGACCCTTTCTTTAGTAATACGAAAATCATTTTTTGGTTTTCCATCAGTTATATCCACAAGCCATGCGAAGAATCCCACACTGGAGAGGTCAAGTTCAGTTTCTTCTACGTCCTCACCGAACTTAGTTTGCTCTACTTCCCAAACAGTCCTGTCCTCATCGGGAAAAATTCCCTTACCTTCAAATACGGTTCTATCTAAAAGATTCTGGGAAGCACATATCGGACAATCTTTCCAGGTTTCGAAGATAATATGCCCTCTGGAGCATTTTTTAAAACCTGTTTCCCTCTGGGGATATCCACAATAGGGACAAAAATTGGAGTCATCAGGAATACTCTTAAAGCAATTAAGACAGGTTTTCAAAACAACCTCCCCTTCTTTTTTATTATAGAAATCTGATTCTATTAGGGCAAATTCTATTCTGACTCCGGGGAAACAAAAGGTGAAATCTGGCTTTCTCTTCCCATGGCATCCACTACTGAAACTCCATAACTAACATTTTCATCAAAACTTCTGATCTGAACCACAGGCGCATACTCTCCCTCCCAGATTTTCTCTATCTTCCCATCCTTTTTAACATAAATCCTGTAGGCAACCACGTTATTTTCCACACTGGGGCTCCTGCTCATTTTTATTTCATCTATATAGGAATGAACAAAAACCCCTCTATCCATATGTCTCACCACGGTGAAGCTATCCGGAGGGAAAAGCATTCCTTTAGGAAATATATTAAAGACTGCATCCTGATTTTTTGTATCATTAAAATTGTATCCTGCATTAATGTTGTCCACTCCATAATAGCCATCGAAGTAACCGCTCCAGCCGAAGTTTATGTGAACCAGATAGGAGTCTCCTGTTATCTTATATCCATCTACCACCACAGCGTGACAAACCTCAGTGCTACAAATGGTGAACTCAAAGGGCCTTTTCATATCCCTTTCCCATTTCATCCGCAAGAACCACTTCTTGCCGTTTTCGAACTCTCCTCTTATTTTGTAAACAATGCCCTTGCTGTACTTAAAATAGTCCGGCAATGCCTTTAAAGCAATGGAAGGATATGCAGCAGAACCGTTAACTCCATAATCCATTTCAAAGGCAATACCCACATCATACAGCAACTTTGCTACAGCATCTATCTCGGCAAAGGAAGAAGTGGAAAAGAGCTGGAGGGGCATTCTATTCCAGTAATATACGTGATTGAAACTGGCTGAAAGTACAGTCCCATTCCAGGAATAACTATGGGAACCTTTACCCACATCTGGCCAGTTCCAGTACTTCATTATCTGGGCAAAGGCAGTTGCAACACATCCAGCCCATGTACGCTTTCCTCCAACTACAGGCGCATAATAATTGTAAGGATATCCCTGATTCCACTTAGTCCTGACAATTGGACTGGCAAATTCCCCTTCCAGGTAACCGGATTCGATTCTCCTCCATTGAAGAATGCCTGACCTGGGATTCAAAATTTCCTTAAAAAAGGGCTTCCGGCTTAGTAATTCCTCCTTAAAGTAAATCTCATCTAAAACAGCCTTAATTATGGGATTCTCCGGATCGAATTTATTGACCTCTGAATAAAGCTTTATCGGGGGTAAAAGTTCGGACTCTGGCATTAAAACAAAACCCCTGGAAAGTCGGGCAACAAAAGCAATTTTTTTGCCCCTGTAGGTAACGTACTCTATACTCTGAACCCGCCCCCCTGTAAAAACCTGGGATACAACAAGAGCCCTTTCTATATTTGCAGAAAAAATCAGTAAAGAAAGAACAAAGTACAGAACAGCTTTTTTCATCATTTCCTCACAACCGCCACAAAGGAAGTGGGATGCCCTCTCTTTCCATTGGTGGCTATAGATATAATCGCATATCTATAGTCCAGGTCTCTGGTACCAACATCTATCACCACCTTTTTCTCCTGTCCTACCGAAACTTCTCCCACAACTTCCACAAATCCACTGTTTACTGACCATCTTATTACCTGATATTTAGATATTCCTCCTTCTCCTGCCGATGGAGCGTTCCAGGTAATTTCATCCATATATCTATGCACAAATAGTCCTCTATCGGTATACCTGATAGCTTCAACATTTAAAGCCTTTGGAGGAGGATTATCAGGATAAATATTTACAATTGCATACTCCCACGAAGTAAGGTTAAAGTTCAATATGTTATCAACGGAATAAAACCCATCTGAACTACCTCCCCATCCCATGTTTATATGAATAAAACTCTGGGAATCTGTTATCCTGTAACCATCTACAACCACTGCATGCCCGGAATAGTCATTACCTGACTTCCCATAGATTGAAAACTCTATTGGTTCGAATCGGTCTATATGTCTTCTTAATTCACTTACCCACTGCGTTGCGTTCTTCAGGTGTCCAGGCACGCAGTTATCCCCATGAAAAGCATTACACCTGAGGGTATATCTCATATCGTTTGAGTATTTAAAAAACTTGGGGAAGTTCTTAATTGCAATTGACGGATACGCACCGGAGCCTCCTGGACCATATTCCATCTCAACTGCCACTCCCACATCATACATAAGTCTCGCAACAGCATCTATTTCTGCCTCTGAAGAATTACTATCAAGTTTATCAGGCATTCTATCCCAGTAATATGGATGGTCAAAATTGGCGGAAAG
>JAMOUL010000423.1 GCA_027062035.1 Candidatus Aminicenantota bacterium
ATTCATATCTTCCTCCATCCCTCTCCCAGTTTTCCCTTGACTTTCCGGTGGTCAGAATGTCCAGGTTGCGTTCCCTTATAAGGAAAAAGCTAATAATAGCTCTTCCCCCATTATTTTCTTCTCTAATGCAGGAGATTGAAACCCTGGCCGAGACCAACAGGATAAAGGCTGAAGTATATATGACCTCTGACCCCCTGGGAGACATTCTGAAGGGCAAGGCAAATGCTGTTCTTCTTCCAAGTCAGGCAATATTTGTTGGAAGCGAATGTGAGGAACTTCTTGGTATGATGATGAGATTTAAATTGTCTTCCTTTTTCTCATCAGCTAAAAGAGTGATGGATAGGTTGAGATCCGCCTTTGAGAAGGAGGAGAAGGAAAGAAACAAAATAATTGCATCTGCCTACGAATATATAGCATCCAGGGAATTTTTCTTCCCCCTGGTAATAGTCCATGAAAAAATGTATTTAAGTAAGAATTTCATTTATGGCGGAACCGATTTTTATGGGAGGCCTATTTTCTGGAAGATAAGAAGGAAAGTTGCTTCAGCTAATGAAGGAAACGGTTCTTCTGTTTCACCGACTGATTAGCCCTGCACCAAAGGAAATTGTAGACTTTCTCGCAAGGGAAAACTTCAGAGTTGAGGCTGTGGATGGGCTGAATATTTCCCTGCGAAGGAAGGAAAAATTTCGAGATGTAGAACTAAAAAACTGGCTTGAGGTTCAGATAGAAAAGGCTGATTCTGAAGGATGGAGAATACTTTTATACACAGATGAAGATTATCCTGCTATCCTGAGGGAAATTTCTCATCCTCCAATAGCCCTTTTTGTTAAGGGAAAAATAGATTTTCCCTGCTTTGCGGTTGTGGGCACAAGGAGGGCAACCGAATATGGAAGGGCTGTTGCCTTTGATTTTTCGAAAAAACTCGCTTCCTATGGGATTACAGTGGTGAGCGGACTGGCTTACGGAATAGATACCTATGCCCATAGGGGAGCCCTGCAGGGGGGATCTACTGTAGCAATTCTGGGATCGGGATGCTGTCATATATATCCTGCCTCCAATAAAAGATTGGCAGAGGAAATTTCCCATAAAGGAGCGCTTATTACAGAATTCTTTCCTGATGATCCTCCGGCAAAATTCAGATTCCCAATGAGAAACAGAATAATAGCAGGACTTGGTTTTGGCACTCTGGTGGTGGAGGCTGGTGAAAGAAGCGGAGCTCTGATCACAGCCCGTTTTGCTCTGGAATATGGACGCGATGTTTTTGCGGTTCCTGGCAATATCGGCAGAAGGACTTCATCAGGGACCAATAAACTTATACAGCAGGGAGCGCGCCTCGTTACATGTGTGGAAGATATAATCGGGGAATATTACGAGGAAAATGATGTAAAATTATCTCAGGAAGAGGAACTTATCCTTTCATATATTCCAGCTGACGAAGCCGTGGACGCAGAGTTTATTGCTGAGGCTTCTTCTCTTAGACCCGAGGAAATTTTCCGAATTCTATTAGAACTGGAGATGAAAGGTGTTATAATTCAAACTTCTGGCTGGAGGTATAGAAGAATTGGGTAAAAAACTTGTTGTAGTGGAATCGCCTACCAAGGCGAAAACAATCGGAAAGTACCTGGGAAAAGACTATGTAGTTAAGGCATCCATGGGACACATTAAGGACCTACCCAAAAGTGAAATGGGGGTTGAGATAGAAAATGGGTTTTTGCCTGATTATAGAGTTATCCCGGGCAAGGAAAAGGTCGTTGCTGAACTTAAAAAGGCAGCAGGGAAAACAGATTCAGTGTTTCTGGCCACTGACCCTGATAGGGAAGGAGAAGCGATTTCATATCATGTAAAGGAAGAGATTGATCCTGTTAATTCAAGAATAAAGAGGGTCCTTTTCTATGAAATTACCGAAAGAGGTGTTAAAGAAGCTTTTTCTTCTGCAGGGGAAGTGGATATGGATAGGGTCCGGGCTCAATGGGCTCGTAGAGTACTTGACCGTCTTGTGGGCTATCTTATAAGCCCTCTTCTATGGAAAAAGGTAAAATGGGGTCTCAGTGCCGGTAGGGTTCAGAGTGTTGCTCTTAGATTAATCTGTGAGAGGGAAGAGGAACGAGATGCTTTTGTTCCGGAAGAGTACTGGATTATTGAGGCTACGCTGGAAAAAGACCAGAATCAGTTTACAGCCAAACTTTCCAGAAAGAAGGGCAAGAAGGTAAAAATAGGTAATGAACAGGAGGCGAGGAAGGCCGAAGAGACAATAAAGAATTCCACCCTTAAAATAGTAAAAATTGAGCGTAAAACAAAACAGCGGAAGGCGCCCCCTCCACTTATTACCAGCAGCCTACAGCAGGAAGCCTACAGAGCCTTTAAATTCCCCGTGAAAAAGACCATGCAGATAGCTCAGCGTCTTTACGAGGGGGTTGACCTTGGAGAAGGACCCGTTGGACTTATAACCTATATGAGAACGGACTCTTATAGGATATCTCCCCTTGCAATAAAGGATGTTAGAAAGCTCATTAAAGAAAAATTTGGCGAGGATTATTTGCCCGCGAGAGAAAACAGATTCAAATCCAGGGAAACAGCCCAGGAAGCTCATGAAGCCATCAGGCCTACCTATGTAAATTTAACCCCTGAATCATTAAGGGGAAAACTTTCTCCTGACGAGTACAAAATTTATTCCATAATATGGAAGAGGTTTGTGGCATCTCAGATGAAGCCCTATGTATACGAAGAGACAAAAGTAGCGGTGGCCGCCGGCGATTATACCCTTGAGGCTGAAGGAAAGAGGACAGTCTTTCCAGGATATAGAAAGGTGACAGGGGAGAGCGTCCGTGACAATGAGCTGCCGGCACTTTCAGAGGGGGATGTGGTGAATCTTGTGGAATTGAAGCTGGAAAGGAAGGAAACCCAGCCCCCACCAAGATATACAGAGGCTTCCCTTGTAAAAGAGCTGGAGGAAAAGGGAATAGGAAGACCTTCCACCTATGCATCGATCATATCCACTCTTCAGGATAGAACCTATGTTTATAAGGAGGATGGAAAATTTATTCCCACTGTTCTTGGACAGATTGTTGTAAAACTATTGAAGGAGAGCTTTCCTGACATAATGGATTACAAGTACACCGCTGAAATTGAAGCAGAACTTGATAAGGTGGAAAGAGGGGAAAAGAGCTGGCAGGATGTGGTTTCCCATTTTTATAGCATTCTTAATAAATATATGGAACAGGCATCGGATAAGATGCCTGCTGTCACCCAGGGAATCAGAACCGGACTTAAGTGTCCTGCATGTGGAGGAGAGCTTCTGCTTAAGAGAAGCAGGTTTGGATTGTATTTCCAGTGTTCTTCGTGCGAATATAAAGCCCAATTTTCCCAGCTCATAAAGAAGGCTATTTCAATGAAATGCCCCAAATGTGGAGCTCCGCTGACAGTTAAAAAGGGAAGAAACGGAGAATTTATAGCCTGTACAAGGTACCCTGAATGTAAATATATATACCAGGGCGATGAAGAGGACCTTCCTTGTCCAAAGGGTTGTGGAGGGCATCTTGTCAGAAGAAGGGGGCGGGGAGGAAGGTATTTTTACGGATGCTCAAGTTATCCCGATTGTAAATTCATAACAAACTATAAACCAGTAAGAACAAAATGTCCTGAATGTGGATTTGATTACATGCTAAAAAAAGGCAAAAAGCTGATATGTCCAAACTGCGATTATGAGATGAAATATGAAGAAGGTTAAGGTTATAGGTGGAGGACTTGCTGGCGTCGAGGCAGCATTTCAAATAGCAAGAGCGGGTTTAGAAGTAGAACTTTATGAAATGAGGCCTGAGAAGAAAACCCCTGCCCATAATACTCCATATCTTGCAGAAATAGTTTGCTCCAATTCCTTTGGTTCTGTAAAAGAAACCACCGCATCCGGTCTCCTTAAAAAAGAAATGGAACTTCTGGGTTCAATTACCCTGGAGGTTGCAAGGGAGGTAGCGGTCCCGGCAGGACAGGCCCTTGCCGTGGATAGAGAGGAATTTGGAAGAAGGATTACCATGCGAATAGAAGGAATGGAAAGAATAAAGGTGATAAGGAAAGAAGTCACATCCATTCCAGAGGAAGGTCCTGTAATACTCGCCACAGGTCCCCTTACCTCTGAACCCCTATCCAGAGCTATTATGGATTTTACCGGGCGAAAGAATCTCTTTTTCTTCGATGCAACCACTCCCATCGTAACTGCTTCATCCATTGATATGGATAAAGCGTTTGTCGCTTCAAGATACGGGAAAGGAGGGGATGATTATATAAATTGTCCCATGACAGAGGAGGAGTACAGAAGGTTTTATGAGGAGTTAATTAAGGCAGAAAAGGTAGAGCTCAAGGATTTTGAAAAGAAGCTCTTTGAATCATGTCTTCCCATAGAGGAGATAGCTGCCCGCGGTCCCAAGACCCTTCTTTTCGGCCCCCTCAAGCCCATAGGTCTTATAGATCCCAGAACCGGCAAGACCCCGTATGCAGTGGTTCAGCTGAGGCAGGATAATATTGCAGCTACCCTCTATAGTCTTGTGGGGTTTCAGACCAGATTAAA
>JAMOUL010000424.1 GCA_027062035.1 Candidatus Aminicenantota bacterium
TGCACGGGCCATTAGGTTCTCGAGCAGTTGCTGTCCCACGTACTGGGGGATGATTTCCAGGAGTTCAAAGGGAAGATTGGAATAATCTATTCTGGTTACCAGCTGTTGGACGCTTTCCTGTATTACCTGCTTGTTATATTCCGTTCCGAAGTAGGTTCTGATGAAATCAGGAACGTTTATGTGGTTCACTGTATCGGATAGGGAAAGGATATATCGGAGAGTGTTTTCCAGCTGGGTTATGTTTCCCGGCCAGGGATATGAGTAGAATACTTCGATGAATTCAGGGGTAATCTCCGCATCGCTTCCAAGCTTTCTGAGCAGGTGTTCCAATATGAGAAATTTTTCCTTCAGGCTTCGTTCGAAAAGAGTAGGTATTCTGAAAGATGGAATATTGTTGAGCATTGCTGGAATCATCCCCCTTTCTCCATCCAGTACGAATATAGCCTGATACCCTTGGTGGTACAGGAACGTAACTATTTCACCGAGCTGAAAATTGTCCTGTATAAGGTTGACTTTAATCACCACATCATCTATATCGCTCTTTCTGAGTTCTCTTCTAAAGCCGATGTGTCTATCTTCGAGTTCGTGAAGGTATAGGACCTTGTCGCCCAGTATGGTTTTGATAAGGGACATCTTTCCAGCCCCTTCGGGTCCATAGAGGAGTATCCAGGGTCTCATGGGGCTGGTGAGGATCTTCTTTACCGTTTCGAAGAGGTTCCGTGTGTGGTTAGAGAAGAAGATGTAGTTTTCTGGAAATTCCTGCTTTTCATAGAAATCGCTGAGCAATTTTCTTATGCTATACCTTTGCAGGGTATTTAGAAACTGCTTCAATTCGGATGGCGAAACCCTGTAGTCAGCATAGGGCGAATTCCCGGTTCCAGCGTATATGGTAAAGAAATCATGAAAATACTTCTGAATATCCTCTTCTGCACTTGTATCGTCGTACAGAACGAAGGGGAGAGGTAAATCCACCTCCCCTACCTTTATAGAAGATAAATTTACCAGCTTCAAGAAGAGCGGGAGACGGGACTCGAACCCGCAACCCCCAGCTTGGAAGGCTGGCGCTCTACCAATTGAGCTACTCCCGCTTGATAAAAATTTTAAAGTT
>JAMOUL010000425.1 GCA_027062035.1 Candidatus Aminicenantota bacterium
CATAATCATACCCAATAGCATCATAAGCGGTTCGGAAATCGACATTCCATTTAATATTATCCCCGGCATCGTGGGCCTTAATCTCACTGATTTGGCGTTTGAGAGCTTTGATATTGATCTTCGACTGAGCCTCTCTCAGCTCGGCAATCTCCCTCTTCAACTCTTCCAACTCTGCTCGGAGATCATCAACCCCGGAGGGACCACTTGCATAAGCCATAGTTGCCAACGCCGCTACGGCAGATAGTGCAATTAACTTTTTCATCATACTCTCCTTCGTAAATTTTGACTATATTAGATTATAGTAGAATGAAATTTAAGGGATACTTAACAATATGACAATTTCCCCCATTTTTCTCATAAGAAAAACTTATACCATGACTCCCCTTTTCTCCAAATAGAAGAGTTCCTTATACTATCGGAATATAAGAAGTTATATTTAGAAAGTTAAGGAATGAAAAAGATCTATCGAGAAACTTTTCTCCGTTTCCGATGGCAATTTTCTACCATCTCTCTCCCGTCAAAAGGAGGATGTCAGAATGAATCCCATTCCATACCATATCAATATCCAACCAGTACCGTGAGCCCCCCCATTCTAGGAGAGTGAAGAGGGAGAGATGGTTTATGGGGGAAAGGGGCTAAAATAGTCCCTGATATTTTCTACCATTATAATGGAGATAGTGGAAATAGGGAGGCCCCCTCCAAGGGCCAATCTCCCCGAAAAGGGTTTCAACGAAGATAGCAAAGAATGAAAGGAGTCTGCCATGTTCCCACTTCTTCCCCTCATTGGAGGACCGATAGGTAAAGGGATTTTAGCGAAAGTTTTATCAGAGATGGGTCCCTATCTTGTTGCAGAACTCATTGCAGAGAGGTTCAGAGTGCATGAAGAGGAGGAGACAAAGAGGGAGGCGATTCGAGCAGAGCTTGAAGCATGGAAATTCTATTTGGAGAAGAGGTTTCGAGATCAGAGGGAGCTCCGTGAGAAGTTGTTCAGATTCATTGAAGAGAGGATAGAAAAGGGAGACCGTGAGTCAGTTGAGAGAGCCTTCGATCTCCTTAGGGATATTTCCCATCGAGAAAAGATACCTGAAGAAGAGGTCCTCCTAACC
>JAMOUL010000426.1 GCA_027062035.1 Candidatus Aminicenantota bacterium
TGGTTCATGACGGGAATTGTGTGACTTCAAGGGGAGCCGGTACATCAATTGAATTTGCCCTGGAAATGCTGGGTATTCTCCTTGGAGAAGAAAAGAAACAGGAAGTGGCGAAGGGAATGGTCGTCGGATAGCCAGGCGTGACCAGAGGGAAAGGATAGAGCAGAGGCTGGAAATCAGTCCCGGTTCCGTTTGTAGACAATAACTGAAAACGGCTCCGTTCCAGTTGAAAAATATTCCCGGGAAACTTCCTGGAATCTGTTATCAGGAAGTTCGGGAAAAACAACATCTCCCTCCACTTCCCGTTCAAGGGTTGTCAGGCGGATCGTGGTGGCCACATCCAGACCGTGCCTGAAAACCTGGGCACCGCCAATAATGAACACTTTTTCTTCCCCGTCGCACATCTTCAGTGCTTTTTCCAGTGATTCCGCCTTTTCCGCTTTTTCTGGAGCGTAATTTGCGTTCCTGCTGAGGACTATATGTCTCCTGCCGGGCAGGGGGGCCGGGAAGGATTCGAATGTTTTTCTTCCCATAATCATGGGACATCCCATGGTTGTTTTTTTAAACAGGCGCAGTTCTTCCGGGATATGCCAGGGCAGGGTGTTGTTTTTACCGATTATTCTGTTTTGGGCCATTGCAGCTATTATTATTATTTCCATTTGCAGGAGAGTTGTTCTGGTCGGAAATGCAGTTTTCGGGTGATTGTATTCGGTAAGAAATAAATGATATTAGACGAATAATACGAAAAATATAGATTTTGTTCAAATTTTTTTATACGCTGAAGGGGTATATGAGTTTTTTGAGTTACTGGGACCAGTGGGCGATTATTCATAAAGGGCTGGAGGATGTCGATGAAAATGCTATGTCCGAACTGTGGAGTGAAAGGTTCCGCAGACGATTCGTATATAGGGAAGAAGGTTAAGTGTCCGAAATGTAATGAAATATTTACAGTTATTCCCGAAGAGGAAAAGCTTGAGGAGAGTTTTCGGGAACCGGCTCCGGAAGAAACGGTGGAAGAACCGGTTGTGTCGGATCTGGAGGATATTCTTTCGAAAGACGATGACATGGCGGAGGACGAAGAAGAGTTTGATGATGAACCTCTTGAAAT
>JAMOUL010000427.1 GCA_027062035.1 Candidatus Aminicenantota bacterium
AATTGCGGCAATTTTCCTCTCTATCGAGGTGGCAGAAAAGCCCTGATTTACAAGGTATTCTATAAAGCTCTGGAGCTGTGAAATGGTCAGGTTTTCGAGGTCCAGCTCGTTCTGGTCTATAAAGGTCAAAAATTGCTGAATATCCTTCTTATAGCCGTAGATCGTGTGATAGCTATAGCCCCTCTCAACAGTCAAATAATCTACGAATCTGTCGAGGAACTCAAAAACTCCCTCAGGAC
The DNA here is from genome assembly GCA_027062035.1 of Candidatus Aminicenantota bacterium. Taxonomy (GTDB): domain Bacteria; phylum Acidobacteriota; class Aminicenantia; order S016-38; family S016-38; genus S016-38. The sequence goes on from JAMOUL010000427.1 coordinate 240, forward strand.
GATATTCTGCTCTCTTAGCCTCTCCCATGTTCCCACCTCCCCATGGCCCGGAAGAATCAAGGTATTCTCATTAAATATTTTAACCAATTTCTTCAGCGATTTCAACATTTCTTGCTCGTCCCCCAAGGGAAGATCTACTCTTCCAATGGAGTCCATGAACAGGGTGTCCCCGGTAAATACCATCAAGGGGTTCACCCTTCCGGGATAGGCCAGAGAAATACTCCCCGGCGTATGTCCCGGTGTATGAATTACTTCCAGCTCAAATATATTATCTCCATCCTCCAAAGTTATATCTGCTGGGGGCGACGTATCGTATTGATCCTGAAATTTACCCAAAAATGCACCGAGGTTTAGATCCGGCCTCAACAGGAAATCTTTATCGAGCTCGTGTATGGCTATAGGAATTCCAAAGGCTTCTTTGAGCACTCTATTTCCGGATATGTGATCCCAATGGCCATGGGTGTTTATGATCACGACTGGCTTCAACTCTTCGCTTGCAATAAGGCGAAGCACGCTCTGCCTCACGACCAGCTCTGTCGGATCAATAATAGCGGCCTCCCCCTTATCGTTGTATACAACATACGTATTCGATCCATACAGCGGGTGGCTGTACTTCTTCCAGCTTAGCACGAGGCAAATTTTAAAGCAAATTAACATAAGATTCCAGCTTCTGAAACCAGGTACTTTTTCCTCTCTTCGAAAGGGGACTTTATGGAAGAGGAAAAGCGTTCAATTGATATATTGAAGTTGTGGTGCCGGGAATGACTCAGAGGTCAGGTTATGATCGATGGGAGAATGGAAGGAAAGTAAAATGTTGAAAAAGGAAGGCAAAATTCCTTGAACGTCTGAAATTTTGCCTTCCTTT
>JAMOUL010000428.1 GCA_027062035.1 Candidatus Aminicenantota bacterium
TCTTCCGATGATTATGGACGTGGAGTTTACTTCGATGGTACAGACATTATCGCTGCTGGTTTTGGTTCCTCCTATAGTTCAGGTGGAACCGATGGACTTGCTTACAAGATTGACACCTCTGACCATCATGAGAAATGGAGACACAATTATGGTGGAAGCAGTGATGAAGAGTTCCATGATATAGTGGGAGATTCCTCAGGAAATCTCATAATGGTTGGAACTGCTGTTTCAGGAACAGATAAGAATATACTCGTTTATAAGGTGAATAGCAGTGGAACCGAAATCTGGCATCAGACCTATGGCGGTACCGGCAATGAGGAAGGTAGAGGAGTTGCACTGGCTTCGGATGGAAACATCATTGTTGTTGGATATACCGAGACAAATACGTGGGGTGGAAAGGATGTGGTGGTCTACAAGATAGATGCTTCCAATGGAAACGAGTTATGGAGCAAACACCTGGGCGGAAGCCTGGATGATTACGGTACAGATGTTGCTGTGGATAGCAACGGAAATATCTGGATAATAGGTACCACTTATTCCTATACATGGGGAAGCAATGATACGGACATCATAGTTTATAAGCTTGCAAGCGATGGTTCTGCTGTTTTTGCCAAACATTACGGTGGTTCCAATGATGATTATGGATACAGCATAGCAACAGGTTCCTCTTTAACCTATCTTATAGGAACGACTTCAAGCTTTACCTGGGGCGGAACGGATATAGTGAATTATGGAATCTCTCAGGATAAAGGAATAGTACAGTGGGCATGGCACTATGGTAGTCCCAATAATGACGAGGGATATGCCGTCAAGACAGATGGGGATGGAAACCTGTTAATAGCAGGTTATTCTACGGGATATACCTTTGGAGGAAAAGATGTCCTGTTCTATAAAGTGGCATATAACACTGGAAAGTATATATGGGCAAAACATTTTGGAAAGACGAACGATGATATTGGTTATGCAGTGACCAATGACAGTTCGGGCAATTACTACGTGGTTGGAGATACCCTTACATGGAGCAATGGTGGCTCGGATATATATGTTTTCAAGATGAATTCAAACGGGCACATCAATATTCTCGGGAAGTGGGCAAATTACATTTATCAGGAATTTATAGATCTTCTCGGTGAGAAATTACCCTTCACAAAGGCAGGAATAGTCTATCTAAGGGAAGAGGAGAAACGTAGTCCAATTCAAAAGTAGATATTACGGGAGGGGAATGGTTCCCCTCCCTTTTTATTTATATAACCGGATCCTGAAATAATGAAGACTGCCCTGTTTATAGATGGTTTGGATGGATTCGGTGGTGGCCAGCGGTACGCACTTTATGTTGCTGAAGTTCTAAACCCGGACATATTTACTGGATTTTATAGAAAAACATTTCCAGGTTTTCAAGATTTTTCCATAAAAGTACTGGGACAAAAAATTTCCCCCTCCTTTTTAGGGGCTATAATTTTAATGGCCGGGTTTAATAAATTAAACCTGCCAGGATATGATCTGTATGTTTTTATGGGAAATCTGTCTCTGGCTGCGGTTAAGAAGGAACACCGGCCATCTATATGGATTTCCTTCGGTCCAATGAGGAGATTATATCTGGAAAAACCCGGTCTTTTTACCGGTATGGGCAATACGGTTTTAAGGAAGTTTTTCTCGACTGCCGAGGCTAATATCTCAGAAATTGATCTTATAATAGCCATATCCGGGGCGGTAAAGAAAAGATTATTAAATATTTATGGAACCAGTATAAAAGCAGATATTCGTGTGATATATCCTCCGATTAAGGTGGAGAAGTTTTTCTGGCAACCCCCGGAGGATTATTATCTGTATGTTGGACGACTCGACAGAAAAAAGAGGGTGGATGTTCTTATAAATACTTTCTCCGAACTTAAAACCAGTAATCTTAAAATAGTCGGGGATGGAAAATTGAGGGGATTCGTGGAAAAACAATCAGCCAGGTTTCATAACATAGAATATTTAGGCCCTTTATCAGAGGAGGACTTATTAAAGGTCTATTCGAAGGCCATTGCAACGATATATATTCCCTATGAAGAGGATTTTGGATTGATACCCGTAGAAAGCCAGGCTGCAGGAAAACCATGTATTGGGGCATCCAGTGGAGGAGTGATAGAGTCCGTTATACATAAAGAGACAGGATTTTTAATTGATGAACCGGTTGATACAGGAAAATTAAGAGAGGCTATAGAGTGGATGAGCAGGAAAAGGGCTGAAGATATGAGGGATAGATGTATGGAAAATGCCAGAAGATTTTCATTTGAAAGGTTTTCAAAGGAATTAAAACAGGCTATAGGAGATATCGGAAGTAAATGAGGGCACTTATTATTTCTACAACAGGGTTCCTTGGAGGAGGAGAAATAGCCCTGAATACCCTTCTTGGATATTTAAGCAGGGAAAAAGGAATGGAATTTATCATTGTTTCCCAGCCCGGGGAGGCCGCTTTTACATTTTCCGGATCAGGCTTCGAGACAAAAGAGGAAGATTTTACCCTGAGAAAAGTTATGGAAATTCGCAGGAGAATTTTGAATTTTACAGCCAGATTAAAGCCAGATTTTATCCTTGTTAATGGAAGAAAGGGGGCTATTTTCTTACCTTCCACTGAAGTTCCTTCTTATATCTGGTTGCATTTGCCATTCAGAAATGATTATGACGGGACGATGAAATCCAGGTTTATGTTTAATATTGCCAGACATACCCTTAAGAAATTCAGAAAGATATTTTATGTTTCAGAGGATATAGGTAATGAATTACGAAAACTTGGATTTGATAATATTAAGAAGCTTTATCCTCCTCTGGATACGTCAAAGTTGAACGATAAAGGAAATATAGATGTTTTAAATTTAAATGAAGGTCAAGGTCTGGTGATTTCATATATTGCCAGAATTGAAAGGGTAAAGGGTCAAATTAAGGTCGCAAAATATTTGAAAAAGACCCGTGTGCTTGAGAAGTTTTCAGCTCTTCTGGTTTTTGCGGGAAAGGGGAAACTTTTGAGAAAGTTGAAAAATTACGAAGGAGGAAGAATTAAAGTTTTAGGACATATAAACGACGTAAGAAGTTTGCTGAAGGCATCTGATATATATTTTCTTTTTTCCAGGGCAGAGGGCCTTCCCCTTTCCATGCTGGAGGCGATGTATTACGGTGTAATTCCACTGGTTAGACCCGTGGGGGAAATCCCTTATATAATTAAGGATGGTATAAATGGTGTGATAATAAATAAATTAAAAGATATTGAAGAAAAAATAGAAATTATTCTGAAGAATAAAGATAAATTAAAACAAAAGGTTACAGAGGAAGCCCGGCGTTTTTCTGCAGAAAAAATTTCAAATGAGTTTATGGAGGCAATATGTATTTAGGGTTATTTTTTGCCTCCCTTTTCGTGCACAATTTTTTCCTTCATTATTTTATTTCCTGGAAGCTATTTTTCCTGTTTGTGCTTTTTTACATTTTAAAGGAACGTGAAAAGCTTCTAAAATTCGCTGTTAAGGATGTTTCAGTTAATACGGGTATATTCCTTGTGTTTTATTCTCTTTTAATTGGTTTATGGGTACCTTATAGATTGAGACATTTTGTTCTTTCAGTTGCCCTTTTTGTATCTATTCTGGTTTATACTGTTCTCCTTTACCATGGGAAGGAAATCAGACAAAAAATTTCCACTATAAACGGTGTTCTTCTCCTTTTATTAAATGCTGTTCTTCTTATTTATTTTTATAATATTTTCACTTACACTCCCCTGCAATTACACGCTCACTGGGTTTCTGCCGTGGGGAAAAGGTATATTCTTGGCAATTCCCACCTTTCCTTTACCTTTGTGGGAATAGACCTTCTGCCGAGACTGAGCGGTCTTCATCTTGGACCAAACTTATTTTCCCTTTATTGCGGAATAGCACTGTTTCTGGGTATCCGGGGATTCAGAAAAAACAGGACATGGATTTCCGGAGCTTTGATACTGGTGTCAGTTCTGTCACTGTTTTTGACCCTTTCCCGGGGCGGAATATTGAGTATGGGATTTTCAATGCTCCTTGCCGCGATGGTTCTTTCTTTAAGAAAGAGAGATGTAAGGCCGGTGCTTATCTATTTTATAATATCCATATCAATATGTGTTCTCGTTTTTCTTATAGTTCCTGATATAAGACACATTTTAGAAGTTAGATTTTCCAGTATGTGGAACGGTTCTGAACTCAGGTTCAGGTATTGGGGTGATTATGTTCTGTTTATGGGAAAATTTCTGGGGCGGGGGTTCGGTTTTGGTGAAAATGTATTCGGATATTATGCGCACAATACTTATCTTTCTGTACTTATAGGCCTTGGGATTCTGGGTCTTACAATATTTCTTTTTCTGCTTTCCTTTCATGTTGTGGCGGCATTTAGTAAGGCTGAATTTGAATCCCTGGGGTTGCTTTTCTTTATTGTTCTTCTTGGTTTAACCCTTGATTTACAGTTTGAGGTGGGTTTCTGGATGGCTCTTGCCCTTGTTAGAATTTTCTCGGGAGGAGAAAATGAATATTCTGCT
>JAMOUL010000429.1 GCA_027062035.1 Candidatus Aminicenantota bacterium
CTGCAGAGTATCGAAGAGGGACAAATCACCCTTTATTTCCAACATCTTTCAATTCCTCCATAACTCTCGAAAGAACTGCTTTCCAGAAGCCCAGATTTGTTCTCTTACTGAAACCAGAAGCAACGATATAGTTTTCGAATGGGGTAACTGTGAATAGGGCATATCCCCTTTCCATTTCGAAGGTTAGACTTTTGAAATCTTGGAGTGCTTTACGTATGAATGGATTTCGGGCATGTTCCTGCCTGTCCAGAACTATGTACTTGAGAATATGGATAAGGTTGTCCTTTATTTCGTTTCGATTTTCCACACCACCTTCCCATAATTCCAGCACTAATTTTAAGTTTTTCGTGTTTATGAGGACTATGAATCTGCATCCGGCCAGTTCCCGACATAGGCTTTCCAGCGCCATCTTCGTTTTTTCCAGATCCATTTTTATTCCTCCACTGCTTTCAATATCTGGGGTTTGATTTCCTCGATCAATTTCCTGAGAGCCCCTATCCCCAGGTCGCTCGTGATAGCTCCCATGATTCCATATTCGCCTACTACCTCTATCTGTAAATATACATCTCCCAATTCCAGAATTACGCTCTTCAATTGCCCATCTATCTCATCGGGTAATGCAGATATGAAGCGGTTTATTTCCACCCACAGATCCGCATGAAATCCCGCTGCATATTCCTCATCGTAATTAGGGACATCCATAATAGAGACCAACATCAGTCCATCTTTGTCGAACAGGGCCAACCCCAGAACCTGGGGAATTTTTTCTTTTGCTTTTCTTAGGATTTCCAGAACCTTTTCCATAAGCCATCCCTCGATTTAGTTTGGCAATAATTCTAAAAGGTTTTATGCTCAATAATTTTAAACGGGAAACAAGCAGGTATTGTTTTATTTAAAGAGTTCATAAATATATTCGAGCGAAACTTGGCAGAAATTTAAGCATAGTATTAAGGAATGGTTTTGTCTTTCAAACATCGAAGCCTCTTTCCTAATAGATTTATTACTGTATTCAATTTTATGTTCAGATTTCAATAGTATTTGGCATCGTGAAGTTGGAGTGTTTCTTTAAACTTTTCGCCATCATGTCCAATTTGAGAAA
>JAMOUL010000430.1 GCA_027062035.1 Candidatus Aminicenantota bacterium
AGCTTGATACTGGAGATAACAGGTTATTTGTATTTTAACTTTATTGACATTTAGACCCTTTGTTGATTCTATTTATGAAGGAGGACCTCATGAGAAAAGCTATTCTGTTGTTTTTGCTGGGGTTTTTTGTTTATTCTGATAAACCTTGCTGCAAATATCCCTTCCTTAATCCTGAACTTCCCCTTGAAAGGAGAATTGATGACCTCATTTCAAGGCTTACACTCAGGGAAAAGGCATCTCTTATGCTTTATAGCAGTCCCCCCATCCCCCACCTTGGGATTCCGGCCTACAACTGGTGGAATGAGGCGCTGCACGGAGTGGCAAGGGCAGGAAGGGCAACGGTGTTCCCCCAGGCTATAGCGCTTGCTGCCACCTTTGACGACGACCTGTTGTTCAGAATTGCCACCGCCATTTCAGACGAAGCGCGGGCCAAGTATAATGTGGCAGTGGAAAAGGGGAACAGAGTTCAGTACATGGGCCTTACTTTCTGGTCTCCCAACATAAATATATTTCGCGATCCAAGGTGGGGTAGAGGACAGGAAACCTATGGTGAAGATCCTTATCTGACCTCCAGAATGGGCATTGCCTTTGTAAAGGGGCTTCAGGGAAAACATCCACGATACCTTAAGACTGCAGCATGTGCCAAGCATTTTGTAGTTCACAGCGGGCCGGAGAAACTGCGTCACAGGTTTAATGCAGTACCTCCTGAGAGGGATTTTTATGAAACCTACCTTTTACCCTTCAGAGCACTGGTAAGGGAAGGAAATGTTGCAGGGGTTATGTGTGCCTATAATCGTACATACGGAATTCCCTGTTGTGGGAGCAGTTTCCTTCTGAAGGATATCCTCAGGCAATGGTGGGGGTTCGATGGATACGTCGTATCTGACTGCTGGGCCCTTGACGATATATGGGCAGGGCATAAAACTGTCGATACAGAAGTGGAAGCAGCTGCCATGGCCCTGAAGGCAGGGGTTAATCTTAATTGTGGCTACATCTATAAATATCTTCCTGAGGCTGTAAGGAAAGGTGTTGTTAAGGAAAGGGATATAGACAGGGCTTTGAGGGTATTACTTAAAATAAGGTTCAGGCTGGGACAA
>JAMOUL010000431.1 GCA_027062035.1 Candidatus Aminicenantota bacterium
GGAAATTCTTTAAATCTCCCGGTACATCCCTTAGCAGTTCCATCACTTACTCCCGATGAAAATTTTAACATAAATCTGCGGGAATAGACATTATGAGAGATTTGTCAAATGTGAAGACCTGCCCCCCGATCAGGAGATGTTTTGCTGGACTTTCTTTTCCAGTTCCTTTGCTTTCTTTTCTACCCTTTCAAGGATTTCTCCTGCTTCTTTCTTTATTCTTTCCACGAAGTCCTTATCCTGGATGGATTGAAGATTTATTAGAACGTTCAGGTAAGCTTCCCTTGCGGCAGCGTCTGCCATTATTGCTGCCCCTCCTGCGTCGGATATGGAATTGGGATTTCCTTTGTTTACTACCTCTTCAGCAAGTTCGAGGAGTTCCTCTGTCTTCTTGAGGGTATCAAGGGGAACCAGGGTGGCTTCCTTCGTAGCCTCCTCGATCTTTTTGTCCCTTTCAGGGTCCTTCTTTGAAATTTTAAAGGCGTCCATAAGTTTGTTGAAGGCGTCGGTATCTTTGTCTATAAGGGAGAGGAATTCGTCCTTTAATGCCTGAGCCTTAACGCCGACTTCTTCTATTTCCTTCCATACATTTTCAAAACCCTTCTTTCCAAAGGTGAGGTTGGAAACCATGGCAGATAATGCAGCAGAAAGGGCACCGCTGAGGGCTGCCACAGAACCACCACCAGGGGCAGGGGACTGGGAAGCAAGTTCGTTTAGGAAATCCCTTACCCTCATCTTCCATAGCCTTTGCTTTTCCTTTTCCAGTTTGAGCTCGATTATTTTTTCGTCTGGCTCAAATTTGTAAAGCTGTGAAAGGCCCATGGAAAGGTCAGCTATATGAATGAGCTCCTCTTCTGAAACTGCGGTAGAGCGGCCCTGCTTTTCAAGGAAGTATCTTCCTGCCTCGACTATGGCTGCCTTTGGAACGAGCCCGACAATTTCGGAACCTGTCACCCTCAATCCCAGCTTCTGTGCTTCTTCCACGCATGTTTCAAATACCTTATGAAGAGGAGTTACTTTGTAATTAATAAGATTGATGGAAACCTGAGCCTGACCGTATTCATCTATGTACCAGCCAATGGCCCTCACTGCCTTGAGTTTTCCCGGGACCCTTACCTTGTTTCCATTTTCGTCCCTGACAATTTTGCCGTTTGCATCTCTCTTGAAACGTCCCTTCTCCCTGATGTTTAGAGCGATTTCGTGGGCGAGTTTCTTGTCCCTGGTGTTCAGGTTTACGTTGTAGGCGATGAGAAATTCCCTTGCGCCTATAACGGTAGCTCCGGTCCTTGCCACGTGTTCATTGAACTCAGCGGGACCGAAGTCGGGTTTCCATTTTGGATCAGCAAGCTTTTTGGGAAGAGCTTCGTATTCCCCTTCCCTTATATTGGCCAGACTTCTTCTTTCCTCTGTCCTGGCTGCGTTTTCGTAGAGGTAAACCGGTATTCCCAGCTCCTCTCCCACCCTTTTTCCAAGCTTTTCTGCCAGCTCTGCACATTCTTCCATGGTTATTCCGCTTACAGGAACAAAGGGAACAACGTCGGCGGCACCCATTCTTGGATGCTCCCCATGGTGTTTTCTCATATCTATCAGTTCAGAGGCAGTCTTTATAGCCCTGAAGGCTGCTTCCACCACAGAATCTGGATCCCCCACAAAGGTGAAGACTGTTCTATTTGTAGCTTCTCCAGGGTCCACATCAAGGAGCATGGCACCTTCCACGCTCTCTATTGCCTCAGCTATTTTGTTTATAACCTCTTTATTTCTTCCCTCACTGAAATTTGGTACACATTCAACTATTTTATCCATGATTACCTCCCTTTATTAATCCCTTATTAGAAGGGATAGAATAACAAAACTACCTCTCCTTTTCAAGCCTGAAGAGGAGAGGCTTTGAGAAGAGTCAGGCGTTAGAGTTTGAGAAAATAGGCACCGGAGGAAGGCGGAGAGAAAAGCACATCTGCTTTTCTTCCAGATTTTCTCATGTATTCTTCCTGAATTTTCTCGCGAAATTCCTTCTCCTTTTTCTTTTCCAGAATTGCCACTATGCTTCCCCCAAAGCCGGCTCCGGTGAGCCTTGCTCCGTGAACGTATGGAAGGGAAGAGGCTGTGTCCACAAGGAAATCCAGCTCTGGAAGGGAAACTTCAAAATCCTCGGCAAGGCTCTGGTGGGCCAGTTTCATGAGCTTTTCTATCATGCATGTGTCCCTTTTTTCTAAATAATCCACAACCTGAAGCACCCTCTGATTTTCAGATATAACGTGCATGGCCCTTTTAAAGACAGTTTCGTTCATTAAATCCTTTGCTTCGAAAAGCATTTCCTCTGTTACATCCCGTAGAGTCTCCACCTCTGGAAAAAGTTTTTTTACTGCATTCAAAGCTTCTTCGCACTCCTTCCTTCTCCTGTTGTACTCTGAGGATGAGAGTTCCCTCTTTATTCCTGAGTTAACAACTGCCAGTGTCCAGAAGGAAGGAAAGGGTACGTGTTTATGCCTGATTTTGAGGGTATCCAGGAAAAGCAGGTGGTTTTCCCTTCCGAAGACGGAAATGAACTGGTCCATAATTCCGCACTGCAAACCCACAAATTGGTTTTCAGCGCGATGGGCGATTTCTACTATATCCAGTTTATCCAGGGTTTTACCTTCTATCCCGAGGATAAAATTTATAAATGAAATCTCCAGGGCAGCTGATGAGCTTAAACCAGATTCCATGGGAAGGTCTGAAAATATAACGGCTTCAAAGCCCGATGAAAGTTCAAATGGAAGAAATTTTATAATTCCTCGAAGATAATCCCCAAAGTTTCCCCTTTTCGTTTCATTTCCTGCCTGCCATTCTTCCTCTCTGTCGAGATTTGCAGAATAGACTTTTATACTCCTGTCCTTACCCTTCCCTCCTGCAATGTAGGTTCCCTGCTTCAGGGCAGCTGGTAGAACAAAACCTCCGTTATAATCGGTGTGTTCTCCTATAATGTTTACCCTGCCCGGGGCAAAGGAGAGAATTTCAGGTTCCTTCCCATACTTCTCTCTGAAGATGTCTATCACTCTATTTTTCATCCTCTCCACCTTCCATTTTTGCATAGGAAAGTTTCGTTCCCTCAGGTATACGGATATTTTTGAGAAGAACAAAGGGTCCTATTTCACAGCCCTTACCTATTTCCGTTCCTTCTCCGAGGTATGTGAGGGGATAAACAACGGTATCCTTCCCGATTTTCACATTGAATTCCACAGTAATGGTTTCCTTTCCGAAGAAGGTTACCCCCTTTTCTTCCAGTTCTTCCATATTTTTTCTGGAAAAATATTCTGCGGCCTCTGAAAGGTCCGCCCTTGTATTTATTCCCTTGGTTAGCAGGGGTTCATCAAGGCACAGGGCAAGGGTTTTAAGTCCGTTATTATAGGCGATCTCGACTATATCCGTTAGATAATATTCCCCCTTTTTTTCGTTGACCTTTATTTCGTGGAGAAGGGGAGATACCCTTTCCCAGTTGAGGCAATAATAGGAGGAATTTACTTCCTTTATTTTCTTCTCTTCCTCTGTGGCGTCGATTTCCTCCACAACCCTTTTTACCATGCCATTTTCATCCTTTATCAGCCGTCCGTAGGCAGGGGGATTTTCGAACACCGACGAGATAATTGTTATATCAGCTTCATTTTCCCTGTGAAACTTCAGGAGGCCTTCGAGGATTTCCCTGCTTATATAAGGTGAATCTCCCACCACTATAAATACCTCCCCTTCGAAACCCTGGAAATGCTGTTCTGCCTGCCAGACGGCGTGGGCAGTTCCAAGGGCTTCCCTTTGCATGGCATACTTAACGCTCTGACCAAGAACCTTTTTGATATCTCCGTGATTATGGGGACCCACCACCACGACCACAGGGTCTGCCCCTGCTTCCTTACATGCTTCCACGGGAAATTTTATTATTTCCCTTCCCAGAATTTTGTGTACGAGTTTATTTTTTCTGGAATGCATCCGGGTTCCCTTTCCCCCGGCCAATATAATGGCTCCTGTTTTCCTTTCCATGTGAATGAGGATAAATTCTCCGGGTTTTTATGTCAAGGAACAAAAGGGCATTATGAGATATTTATCCTGGCAAGGGCTTTTTTGAGCAGTTCCCTGTCCTGGGAATCGGTAAACAGAGCAAGGAAAACCGGAATCAGAAGGAGAAGGGCGATGACTGAGAGAAGAGCAGGCAGATTATTTCTTATGTATATAAGGAAATAGGAGTATGCCAGCAAAAACGCAAGCAGAGGAAGGGGTTTCTCTGTAAAAAGCCATATTCCCAGTTTTTTCTTTACAATTAAAAGGGAAAGAAATTTTATTGAAAATATTGATAAAGCTGTAGCGATGGCAGCGCCATTTATCCCCATTCTGGGGATTAACAGGATATTGCCGAAGATGTTTATGATTACAGAAAGAAAGGTTAATATAAGATAATCAACCTGATACTCTGTCATCGAAAGGGCAAAACCCACAGAACCTACAGCTGAATTTACTATATAA
>JAMOUL010000432.1 GCA_027062035.1 Candidatus Aminicenantota bacterium
TCGTCCTTCTTTTAAGATTTCCTCTGCAAGTTTCAGAGCTACTTCTTTCATAGATTCATCCGGAAGAGCATCTAGTAACTGAATTATTCTGAGTATAATGAACGCTAGCTGGCCATTAAGTGATAGTTTTTCTTTCTTGAAGGGTGTTAGTTTCATTATTTCCTCCAGAACGTTTTCTTTCCTCACTGGTTAAATGCCAAATGAGCCCAGCTTCAAAGAGAATTACCAAACATAACAGGATGAACGCGAAAGTCATTGTTAACCTCCTTTTTACTGGCAAATGATTTTTCCGATTCGGCAAACGAATTTCTGTGTTTGGCAACTGATTTTCTATTTTCGGCAATCAAATTTTCCTCTTCGGCAACGAATTTTAGCCAAAGGGCAAAAACTTTTCCCGATTGTTTTGATATGAAATTATTTTCTCTCGAAATTTTTGCCTTTTTTCTCATGCTTCTTGCCCTCCTTTAAGAGGGGGCTTCCGCCCCCTCTATCAGAATGGCACCTCCTCTTCTTCAGGGGTTTCAGAAACAGCAGCTTTTGTCTCCTCCTCTGGTGCGTATTCCTCGGTGAGTACTTCTTGCTGTCTCATAGCTTCCTTGTATTGGGTTCTTATCGCGTGAATCTTCTCTATTCCTTCCGGATCCTTGATTATGTCTATCAAATTGAACTGTACCTCTGCGTACTTTATTCCATCCTTGTTCTGAGCTTCCTTAAGCCAGAATTCCACAATAGCAAGCGGATAAGGTATTCCCTTATCTGTAAGCATGGTAGCGAAAGTATCGTAGGATTTAAGAGAACTAGGAGGAAGAGTAAGCCTCTTGGGAAGCATTTCTCCTTCGAAAAGAATGTGGAGCCTACGCATATTTTTGCACTTTTTACCTCTTCCATCAGTTCCGTACTTATTCCATGGGCAAGTAGCACAGTAGTCAGACTGTGGAGCTGGAGCAAGCGGAGAAGGTTTGATGCCGTCCAGAGAGTAACAGTCTGGAGGGGTTCCTCCACCGGATTCCTGGAAGGACTTTTCCCAGTAGGCGTTGACTGGATGTGTGTCAATGATAACACCCTTAAACCGATCCTTAGTTGTGTCAT
>JAMOUL010000433.1 GCA_027062035.1 Candidatus Aminicenantota bacterium
CTATTCTTCCAAAAGTTCTTTCACAAGAGCTCTTACTCCCTTCTCAACTTCAGGTGTAAGAGTTTCTTTAAAACTTAAATCTTTTACCTGTATTCCGTATATAACAACGCTGGGACAACACCTCTTTAAAAGGGCGGCAAATAGTGAAAGGGGAATAGTATGGGTGGAGATGGTATGGCGGTCAATAATCGCCGGGTCTATTTCCCTGAATTCTCCTGGCTCTCCGTCGAAATCCGCTGCGTCCAGGATTATAACCTTCTCCGGTTTAAGTTCGCATATTTCGTCAACAAATCGTTCTGGATAGGTATCACACAGAAAAACCTTATACTTCTCCCTTAACATTTCTGCAGCCCTTATCCCTGCCCCGTCATCTCCTCGCCAGGTATTTCCCACACCGCATATTACTATCATTTCTCTCCTTCCAGAGATTCTATGTACATCTCGTCCCCTGTTATGAGCTGGGTTTCTATGGAACCACAGGAAGGGCAAACAAAAACGGGATCCTCTGGATGAAATTTCTCACCGCAAATTTTACATTTTACCTCAACTGGCTTTTTCTCTATTTCAAGAACAGCTTCCCCAAGCCCTTCTTCCTCCTTCATAATGTCAAAGAGGAATCGCAAGGCCTCGTCCACAACAGCGTGCATTTCACCGATCACCACCTTCACCCTTGCGATCTTTTTCATGCCTGCTTTTTTCGCCTCTTCCCTTGCAGTTCTTATTATCTCTCTGGCTATTGTTCCTTCGTGCATATCAACTCCTGAGAAATGTCAAATGTCGAGACCTGACCCCTCATCAGCAGATACGGGGGAGAAGTTCTCCCATGGGTTGCTCTATTATTCTGTGGGTACCCAGGGTTGTTTTCAGAACAGCCTTACCAGGAAATTCTTCAGAAACTTCGCCTATGATTCTCGCCCCCTTCCCGAGCGGATGGGAAAGCATTTTTTCAAGGACCTTTTCAGCGTAATCCCTCTTTACAAAGAGTACCACCTTTCCTTCATTCGCAAGCTGGAGAGGGTCGAAACCAAGAACCTCGCAGATTCCCATAACCTCCTCTGAGACTGGCAGATTCTCTTCCCATATTTTTAC
>JAMOUL010000434.1 GCA_027062035.1 Candidatus Aminicenantota bacterium
ACCGGGAATTTCTCTAACCTTATCAAGAAGGTGCCAGAACCTGTACTTATCACATTTCCAGGAATCCACATTCTGCCCAAGGAGTTGAATTTCTTTGAATCCCTGATCAACTGCCCTTTTAATCTCATCTAAAATGGAAGGAAGGGGCCTGTATATTTCTCTTCCTCTGGTAAAGGGAACGATGCAATAACTACAGAACTTATCGCACCCCTCCATTATATTTATGTAAGCAACAGCCGGACTTTCCCTTACCGCTCCCCCGCTCTCCCACCAGGATTTTTCCCATCTGGTTTTGACGACCTTCTCTCCCCTCTCAACCCTTTTCAGAGTTTCTTCTATAGAAGAATAGGATTGTGGACCCAGTACAAAGGAAACATGGGGAAATCTTTTTATGATCCTGTCCTTTTCTATCTGAGAAACACATCCCACCACCCCTATGATTGTTCCTCTTCCTGCCCATTCTTTCACCCTGCCCAGCATTGTATAAAGCTTCTGTACAGCTTTATCTCTAACTGCACAGGTATTTATTATAAACAGGTCAGGAATTCCTTTCTCTGATCTGTTGTAACCGAGCTGTTCCAGTCTGAAGGCGATTCTTTCCGAATCGTGTTCGTTCATCTGACAACCAAAGGTGTGAATTCTGTAGGTCATCTCTGGAATTGTTTTACCCCTTTGGAGGCTTCTGTTCTTGGAAGGGGAGAAGAATAAAGATCCTCCGTGTACCCTGCTCCAAACATTTTTTCCCCCAGATATGCAATCATGGCTGCATTATCACCACAAAGCCATTTTTCAGGAAGATGGAGTTTCAAACCCCTTCTGGCCGCAAATTCCATTGCCCTTTCTCTCAAATGCTGGTTTTGTGATACGCCTCCTGTTATAGCAACTTCTGCTGGATTATAAATTTTAACAAGTTCGTCAAGCCTTTCTATTAGTTGATCCACAATAGCCTTCTGAAAACTTGCAAGGAAATCCTTCAATCTTTTTCCTTCGAGAGTTTCCCTATCAATTATCCTCGATGCCTGGGATTTGAGCCCACTATAACTAAAATCCAGGGAACCATCCTTGAGTTTTACCACTGGAAATTCGAAGGCTTCAGGATTTCCTTCCTTTGCCATCTTTTCTATAACTGGACCTCCGGGATATCCCAGATTTAGCTTTTTTGCAATTTTGTCCAGGGCCTCACCAGCTGCGTCATCCCTTGTCCTTGCCACAACTTTAAATTCGAGATCATTTACCAGAAAGGCGGCTGTGTGTCCTCCTGAAACCACCAATCCCAGAAGAGGAAATTTAAACCTGCTTCCAATCTCAGCAGAGTATATGTGGGCATGAAGATGATCCACTCCAACGAGAGGTTTTTTAAGTCCATAGGCAATTGCCTTTGCATAGGAATATCCTACAAGGAGAGAACCTATAAGCCCTGGCTTTTTCGTAACAGCAATTACATCTATTTCTTTTATATTAATTCCTGCCCTGTCTATTGCCTGTTTTACTATGGTATGAATGAGCTCAAGATGCCTCCTTGAGGATATTTCCGGAACTATTCCACCGAATTCCTCAAACAGATCGACCTGGGATCTCACCACACTCGACAGAACCCTGCCATCCTGCACAACCGCGGCAGCGGTCTCATCACATGAAGTTTCAATCCCGAGGACCTTCATAAAATCAGTATATCACAGACCCATAATCCCCAATGCCGACGCCAGAAGGAAGGAAAGCAGAAGCAAAAAACAGCCCGTAAATCCAGCAAGGGGAATAAGAATTATTCCCAATAACAATCCCGCCACAGAAGAGCCTGCCAGGTCGGCCAGATATAATTTCGAAGCTTCTGTAGTCTCTGAAAGAAAGGCAAAAGTTCCTCCTTCAAAAAATCCCAGGAGGAAAAATAAAACATAAAACAGGACCAGAGGGGGTCTGGGTATTAGAAGAATAACTACAGGAAGAAGAACCAGAACTGAAGACGCAATCTTTTTCCTGAAGAAAATGGAACCCAGCCCTAAAGAAAGCATCACAATTCCAGCCAGCAGGCTCACCTGGAGGTAAATGTAACCTCTCTGATACTGGAAAAGAAGGAAAAGCAGCAACTCGTACGCAAAGGCAGAAAAACTTATTAGACTCATAAAGATGGCCGGTTTTCCAAGTAAAACCAGGAAAATTACAAGAAGTCCCACAGGAACAATCCACCATATAGAAGTTTTATAAACAGGAAAGTCCGGGAAATAATGCCTCAACCACTTTATAAGGCTGTAAATGTATGAAACAGGATGACTGTCGCTGTTCAATTTAACCTTAACCAGGGCTTTCCTGAGTTTTTCCATTTCAATAGGATTCACCTCAAAGGCAAACTGGACCGGATAATAAAGTTCAGGAGAAATTCCATAGTAAGATAGAAATCTCCTGTAGGTTCCGGGGGATAGTTCAAACCGCCTTTTAGAAGCGACCAGAACTATTTCCTCCCCGGGTACGACTTTTATAAAGGGATATGTCTCCCTGAGGGAAAAATACACAGAACTCAACATTCTGGAATCAACATCTGAGTAAAAGCTTCCTCCGGGAAGAGCAAAGGCGACAGTGGTGGAAATACGGCTTAATTCTCTAAAGAACTCCACGGTATAGAACCTGGCAGAAGAGGATGAAGATGGAGGAGGAAGATCAATAATCGCCAGGTCAAACTTCCTTTCTGTTTCTCTAACGAATTTCCGCCCATCGGTGAGAACAATTTCAGTTCTTTCTATTTCAAAAATTTTTCTGGCAAGTACTGCAAGAACCGGGTTTGGTTCCACATATATGACATCCAGATTTTTGAGTTTCTTAAGATATTTTAAACACCTTCCTCCACCTCCTATTAACAGAACCTTCAGATTACTCTTATTATTTGAATAATTCTGCACCACGGTCCCGGCCAGAGACAAATACGTTAACTTTTCAGCCGGAGTTGGTGGATAATCGTAGAGCTTCTCCCCATTTTCCCATATGGTATATATCCCCCTATAAGAAGTAAGTGTAATCTTACCATAGGGGGATTCCTCAACCTGTACTATATTAAGGGGATGGAAAATCCTTGCCCATGTGGGTTTTTCAAGAAATAGCATGGGAACAAACATCAACACATAGACCAGACCCTGCCCTCTTAATTTATAAAGGAATAGAATCACTCCTACCACAGCCATTACAAAAAAGGCAGAATAATAGGAGGAAAACCTTGGAAGTAAAAGAAAATAAAGCATAAGAGAGGAGACAAAGGAACCTATCGCATCTCCCCCGTAAACAAACCATGGCATTTTATAAACCCTGGCAAGAGATGAAAAGAATCCCCCGCTCACCATGGAAAAGGGAATTATAAAAAGAAGAACAAAAATAAATACCCTCAAAGGTGGAAGCTGTCCGGGAACATAAACGCTCAATCTCAATACTGGCCTCACTGCTATCAGGGAGAAAAAAAAGAGCGGAGCAAACCATAAGAACAACTTTTTATAATCCATTTTTCTAAGAATAAATGCTCCAATACCCCCGGAAAGAAGATAAACAGTAAAATACAGAGAGATAATAATCTCGTTCTCCGGAAGCAAGGACAGTATTTCCCTCAAATAAATGATCTGAGCGGCGAAAGAGGAAAAGCCCGCTGCGAAACTAAGACCAAACGCCAGGGATCGGTTCCCCACAGTATTCACATTTCCCATGCTTAATATGAAATTCCTTTATTTCGTATCCAACCCTCTTTATAACCACCTTTCCGCACTTAGGGCAATAGGTTGACTCTCCTGGATGCCCTGGAACATTTCCCACATAAACAAATTTCATTCCTTCAGCCATGGCTACTTCCCTCGCCTGTTCCAGTGTTCTAACCGGTGTGGCTGGTAAATTTCTGAGCATGTACATGGGGAAAAACCTGGAGAAATGAATGGGAACATCGCGACCAACTTCTTTCACAAACCAGCGGCTCATTCTCCTGATATCATCGAGGTTGTCGTTAAGGGTGGGAATTACAAGATAAACGATCTCCAGCCATTTTCCGCTTTTTGCGGCGGCTACCACAGCATCAAGAACCGGCTTAAGATGTCCCCTTACTATGTTCTGATAAAATTCTTCGGTAAAGGCCTTGAGGTCTATTTTTATCCCATCCATAGCCTTAACAATGTCCTTCCAGGGTCCGGGATTAACATGGGCTCCTGTAATGATCACGTTTCTTATTCCCCTTCTTGTAGCTCTTTCTGCTATATCCAGCATGTATTCCACAAATATAATAGGTTCAGTATAAGTATAGGCAATTATTGGAGTCCCATACCTGGACGCCAGAAAGGCCACCCTTGATGGGGGAAGATTAAGGGACTTAACCTGTTCAGGCCTCACCTGAGAGATCTGCCAGTTCTGGCAAAACTTACAATTCACATTACATCCTGCTGTAGCAATGGAAAAGGCCTGCTTTCCGGGCAGGAAATGAAACAGGGGCTTTTTTTCTATGGGATCCACTGCCACCGTAACC